>JBASJP010000302.1:0-5114 GCA_049655345.1 Moraxellaceae bacterium | reverse complement strand
GACTTAGAGTGCGGGCCGCATTGTCATGCGCGCGTTTGTGCATGAGTCACTGGTGGGAAAATACCATGAAGATTGATCTTGAAGCCCTGACCATTGCAGAGCTTGAGGGACTGATTGAGCAGGCTCGTGAGCTGATTGATCGCAAGCAGAAGGATGCTGTAGTCACGGCCAAGGCAGAAATCGAGAAGATTGCGGCTGATGTGGGCATGAGTGTCGAGGAGCTGTTGGGGCTGCAGGCCGGCAAGGCTGCCAGAAAGGCACCCAAGGACAAGAAGCCGGTTCCGGTGAAGTACCGCAACCCGAAGGATCATACCCAGACATGGTCCGGTCGAGGCAAGAGCCCGCGCTGGCTGCAGGAAATCCTGAACAATGGCGGTCGTCTGGAAAACTTTCTGATCAAGTGAAGCTGCTGCCATAAAAAAGCCGCGAATGATCGCGGCTTTTTTATGCGTTACTGCCGGCTCAGAAGCGGTAGCTGAGCGAGGTCATGTAGCGGGTGTCGTCCGACTCGATGCCACTTGGCGCCGCGGAGTCATGCTCAAACTTGACGCCGATCTTGAAATCAAGATGCT
Organism: Moraxellaceae bacterium; assembly: GCA_049655345.1. Classification (GTDB taxonomy): domain Bacteria; phylum Pseudomonadota; class Gammaproteobacteria; order Pseudomonadales; family Moraxellaceae; genus UBA2031. The sequence goes on along the minus strand of JBASJP010000302.1, from coordinate 4,542 downwards.
GGGCCAGCGCGACCACGACGGCAGGCTCGGCCGTGACCAGATGATCCGAGCTGTCATTCAGGCTGGGCTGATAGAGCAGGTTGAATATCACGCGTGACTGCTGGTTGAGCTGGCGTTTGTAACTCACGTAAGTGTTCAGGCGCCAGTAGTCGTCATCGGTACCGGCCTGGTCTTCCCACTCGTGCAGGATGCCGATACCAGCGTGTACGGCGCGCTCGTTTTCAGTCTGCGCCAGCGTGAAACGGACGCCCGCGCCCAGCTGGGTGCGACTGTCCAGTGCACGGAAGTTGTCGATCAGGTGGTCAACAAAGGCTTCCGCCGCCAGCCCGCGCTGGAATTCGTCACGGTAATGCGCATGCAACCATGTGTTGTCTTCAATTTCCGTGTCTTCGGCTTTGCTGCGGCTGTGCTCGGCCACGACAAACATGCCGGTGTCCCGTGCCTGGTAGTGCAGGCGGCCGCCCACTGTATAGTCGCCGCGCTCGGTATTGCCGCTTCGGCCATCAATGGTGGCGCTGAGTCCGCCACTGCCGCCGGCAACAGGGGCGTTGATCTGGTCGCTCTCAATGCTTTCGAAGGCGATGGCGGAAAGGGGGAATGCCAGGGCAAAGGCGAGGGCAGGACGGAAAATTGAGGCGGTCATGTGGTCTCCCGGATGATGGTGGCGAGTCACGCTCGCCTTTTGATAACGGGCGCATTATAAAGAACCCTTTGCCACCTGACGGTGGTATTGCGTAACAGGATACGCCTGTCGTTGCATGGTGGCGGGCGAATGGTCATTTTTTCAGGAGCGGTTGTTCATGTCTGAGCCCCGTCATGGCGGAAACTATTACCCGGGGCTGACGTCTTTCATGTTGCTTGGCATGGGCCTGTTTTTGCTGTTCCTGCTGGTGCGTGCGCCGGCCAGTCTGTTGCAGCGTGCGGTCCCTGCGGCGTCGGGCCTTGCCGTATCCGGTTGGGGAGGCACGGTGTGGAATGGCCAGATGGCCTGGGCCCAGGCAGATGCCAGTGGGCAGCTGGCATGGCGGCTGAGACTGTTGTCGCTCTTGCGCGGGCGCGCCAGTGCAGATGTCACAGCCGAGGGCAGTGTGCCGCTGACGGGAAGGGTTGAGCTGGGCTTGCATCGCATGGTGCTGGAGCAGATCCAGGGCGAGGTGCCGGTGGCAATGTTTCAGCCGGTGCTGCCTGAGGGCTGGTCCTTGCCTGGTGTGTTGCGTGCCGAAGGGCTTGATCTGGCCCGTGCCGGCTTGATGTCTGGTGCCTGGACTGCGGCAACAGGTCATCTCGACTGGGCGGGCGGTAGCATGCAGTTCAGCCTGAACGGGCAGCCACAGCAGGCAACCCTGCCTCCGGTCAGGATCACGTTGCGACTTGAGGGTGACTCACTTGTGCTGGCTCTTGCCGAAGCATCCAGCGGGCTTGCGCTGGCGCAAGTGCTGATCAATCCCCAGGGGCAGGCAGAAACCCAGGCACGCGAACGTTTATTGCGGTACAACCCCTCCTACCGGAGTGGCGGTGCTGATCCGGATGCGGTGGTGGTGACCTTGCAGCCGGCCCCCTGAGTGTTGGGGCCCGATCTGTGTCTCAAATGTCATCTGCCGGACGGCAGGCTGTGGCATTATCGCGGGTTGGTAATGGTGTTGCTGGACGCAGCGAATAAAGAACGGGTGCCTGAGCATCCGCAGACCAACGGGGACTGGTGTTGATCTTGATGGAATCAGAGGGTGGAGCCGAGCGCTGGCTGAAAGCCGGCGGGGCGTTGCTGTGCCTGCTGGCGGTGGTCTGGATGGCGTGGGTAATGGCGGGGCTGGCCTGGTTGATGAGTGGCCATGACTCATCCGCATTGCGTATGCCGCCCGCAGAGTCGCGCCGGGTTATTGTGCCGGCAGCCGACGTCAGCCTGCTGGCTTCATACAACCTGTTTGGCCAGTCGGCACTGGTGCCGGCGACAGGGGCAGCCGAAAACGCCCCGGATACAAGTCTGCAATTGCGGCTGACCGGCGTGTTTGTCAGTGTTGACCCCATGCGCTCCAGTGCCATCGTGGCGGACAGTAGTGGGCAGGCCGGCAAGCTTTACCGGGTGGAGGAGTCGTTACCCGGAGGGGCAACGCTGGAGTCGGTGTTTGAGGATCGCATCCTGCTCCGGCGCACGACGGGTTCCGAGATTCTGCGCTTTGAGAAGACCTCCTTGCTGGATGGAGCGCCGGCGGCACGCCCCGGCAGTTTGTCATCCGGTGCAACTCAGAGGGGAGCTGGTACAGGTGCGGGGCCTGTGGTTGCCACTGATGTACGCCAGATGCTGGCGGATGCGGCTGCTGCAATGACCGATTCACCTGTGGAGTTCTTGCGGGAGATGGGGCTGCGACGGAATGGCCGTGGCTACGAGGTGAGCGCGGACGTGCCAGAGAATTTGAGGAATACAGTCGGTCTGAAGCCTGGAGACCGGCTGCTGAGTGTCAATGGACGCCAGCTTGGGGATGCGGAAGCAGATCGCGCCTTGCTGGATGAACTGAAAAGCGGGGGAACAGCGCGCGTGGAAATCCAGCGCGGTGGCCAGATCGTCACAGTAGAACGGAAGTTCTGAAGAAGATAATAAAATATGAAGCGCGCTGTTCTTAAATCTCTCGCGGTTGCGAGTTTATTACTGGCGATGAGTGCGCCGGTGCATGCTGCCCGAACCTGGAAGGTCAATCTCAAGGATGCCGACATCACTGCGCTGGTGACGGAAGTGGCAGAAATCACTGGCAAGAATTTTGTCGTCGATCCTCGCGTAAAAGGCACCATTACCGTTATTTCCAGCAAGGCACTGACGGCGCCGGAAGTGTACGAGCTTTTTCTGGGGGTGCTCGGCGTGAACGGCTTTGCGGCAGTGCAGAACGGCAACACCATCAAGCTGGTGCCTGATGCCAATGCCAAGCAGTTTGCCGTAAAGGTCGATGAAAAGAATGCCGTGCACGGAGAAGAGCTGGTAACGCGAGTCATCATGCTTGATAACAGCAGCGCAGTTGAGCTGGTGCCGGTTTTGCGTCCGATGATGCCGCAGTTTGCACATCTGGCAGCGATTCAGGGTGCCAATGCGCTGGTGATTTCGGATCGAGCCAACAATATCGAAGTGCTGAGCTCCATTATCCGTCAGCTGGATGCGACGGATGGTGATGAGGTGGAGATAATTCCTCTCAAGGAGGCACAGGTTGATGATGTGCTGAGCATGCTCGAAAGTCTGGTCAGTGTTGCGGGGGCAGGTGCCGGCAAGGATGCCAAGATGATCAGTCGTGTTCGTGTGGTAGCGGATCCGCGCTCCAATCGCCTGATGCTCAAGGGTGATGAACGTTCGCGCAAGCGCTTGCGGGAGCTGATTGCAACACTGGACACAGCGGGTGCTGAGCGACTGAGTGGCGTGCAGGTTTTTCGTCTGAAACATGCGGTGGCCAAACAGGTCGCAGAAGTGCTGAAGGGGCTGATAGCGACTGATGGCGCCCGTGCTGCCGCGGCACCGGATGCAAAGTCAACTGTTTCGGCGGTATCTGCAGGCGGCATCAACCTGATTGCCGATGACTCGCTTAATGCTCTGGTTGTGCGTACTGATCCGGCCCTGATGAAAGAGGTTGCCCGTGTTATTGATCAGCTTGACCAGCGGCGCTCGCAGGTCCTGATCCAGGCCGCCATCGTGGAAGTATCGGGAAATGATGCAGCGCAGCTTGGGGTGCAGTGGGCGGCGGGTGATCCTGCCAGGGGTGTTGGCCTCATCAACTTCTCCAATGCCGGGGCCAGTATTGCCAGTCTTGCCACGGCGGTAGCGGCAGATGATCCGTCGCTGGCCACAATCAGCAATGGCGCTACGATTGGAATAGGCAAGGAAAAAACAAATGCCAATGGCGACCAGTCTTTCTATGGCGCGCTGATCCAGGCGCTCTCGACAGTGAGTAATGCCAACCTGTTGTCCACGCCCAGCATCATGACGCTGGATAATCAGGAAGCGAAGATTGTGGTTGGCCAGAACGTGCCGTTCATAACGGGTTCCAGTACAAGTACCGGGGCTGGCACATCAAATCCGTTTACAACGATTGAGCGTCAGGACGTTGGTATCACGCTGAAGGTCATTCCTCATATTGGCGAGGGAGGGACGGTGCGTCTTGAGGTGGAGCAGGAGGTGTCTTCAGTGGTGCCGAGCGCTGAGGGTATCAAGTCTGCCGATCTTATCACCAACAAACGCTCAATCAAGACGACGATTCTTGCCGATGATGCGCAAACCATCGTGCTTGGTGGTTTGATCCAGGATGATGTGGTCCGTACGGAAAGCAAGGTGCCCCTGCTCGGCGACATACCTGTCATCGGCTATCTGTTCCGGGCGACCAGTAACTCCAAGACCAAACGCAATTTGCTGGTGTTTTTGCGTCCGACACTGTTGAAGGATTCGGCTGCTGCGGCAGAGCTGAGTCAGCGCCACTATGACAATATTCGCACGCTGCAGCTCAATGTCAGCTCGAATGGAAAGGTTTCCCGTCTCCCGGAAAATATCGAGGCGGTGTATCAGGGTTACAA
>JBASJP010000301.1:0-2548 GCA_049655345.1 Moraxellaceae bacterium | reverse complement strand
CGTGTGCTGCGTAATGCGGTCCTTGAGTATCTGCAGACGTACTTTCTTTACGTCGTCAGGCGTGTCATCAGGCATTTCTGCTGCCGGGGTGCCGGGGCGCTTCGAGTAGATGAAGCTGTAGGAGTGGTCAAAACCCACTTCGGCAATCAGGTCCATCGTTTCTTCAAAATCACGATCGGTTTCGCCGGGAAAGCCGATGATGAAGTCGGACGAGATGAAAATGTCCGGACGCACGGACTTCAGCTTGCGAATGCGTTCCAGATAATCCGCTGCCGTGTGATTGCGTTTCATGCCGGCGAGCACGGCGTTGGCGCCTGACTGCACCGGCAGGTGCAGGTGCGAAACCAGTTTCGGGGTGTCGGCATAGACGGCAATCAGGTCGTCGTTGAATTCCAGCGGGTGTGACGTGGTGTAGCGGATACGGTCGAGGCCGGGGATTTCGGCGACATGGCGCAACAGTTCGGCGAAGGAGCAGATGGTGCCGTCGTGGTGCGGGCCGCGATAGCCGTTCACGTTCTGGCCCAGCAGCGTAACCTCGCGCACGCCCTTGGACGCGAGCACGGCAATTTCGGCAATCACGTCGTCAAACGGGCGTGATACTTCTTCGCCTCGTGTGTAGGGCACGACGCAGAACGTGCAGTATTTGGAGCAGCCTTCCATGATGGAAACATAGGCCTTGAAACCGTCGACGCGGGGCTCGGGCAGATAGTCGAACTTCTCGATTTCCGGAAAGCTCACATCCACGACCGTGATTTTGTTGCCCTTGGGGGCATCCAGCATTTTCGGCAGGCGGTGCAGGGTTTGCGGACCAAATACCAGATCGACGTAGGGCGCGCGCTTCTGGATGCCTTCGCCTTCCTGCGAGGCGACACAGCCGCCTACCCCGATGACGATGTCCGGCCGTGCTTCTTTAAGCTTGCGCCAGCGGCCCAGCTCCGAGAACACCTTTTCCTGTGCCTTCTCGCGAATGGAGCAGGTATTGAGGAGCAGCACATCCGCTTCTTCGGGGTTGCTGGTCAGCTCCATGCCGTGGGAGTCGCCCAGCAGGTCGGCCATGCGCGAGCTGTCGTACTCGTTCATCTGGCAACCCTGGGTTTCGATATAGAGCTTTTTGGCCATGGTTCTGCGCGTCATCGGTAGGGGGGTATCAAATCAGGCGCGCATTATAGCGATGGGCCGGTGCAGGGGACAGCAACATCGGCTGGACTGTGCGTACACAAAAGCAGACACAAATGGCGGTTTTCCCCGGCGCAACATGCCCGTATCCTAGCCGGTCATATGACAGGGAGTGGCTTGTGCAATCAGGATTCTGGCGTGGGGTGGCAGTGGCGCTGGGGCTTTTGGCCTCGGCGACTGTGTTTGCCAACCCGGACTTTGTCGCAGCCCGTGAAGCGTACCGCAACGGGGATAACCAGACAGTGGCCGAAAAGGCCGAAGCACTGTCGCGTGATCCGCTGGGTATCTATCCGCGCTACTGGCTGCTGACGCGGCAGGTGGAGACGGTAACGCCCGAGCAGATGCAGCCCTTCCTGAAGTACTACCAGGGGGCCTGGCTGGCGGAAAAACTGCGTGCCGAGTGGCTGGCCGTGCTGGGGCGTAAAGGGGAGTGGCCCCTGTTTCGTGAGCAGTATGCCCTGTTGCTGGATGCACCCGCGCAGGATCTGCGCTGTTATTCCTACAGTGCCCGTCTTGCTGCGGGCGACAAGAACGTGCTGGCAAACGCGCGCGAGGCGCTCTGGTTCACCGCCCGGGACCTTCCGGCAGCGTGCAATGTCATCCTGCAGGCGCTGCAGGACTCTCCGGTGCTGACCGATGCAGACCGCTGGGTGCGCTTGCGCCTTGCGCTGCAGGCCAATGCCCATGGCCTGGCTCGTCATCTTGCGGGCCTGCTTGGACGGACACTCACCGCAGCCGAACTGCAGTCCATCGTGTCCGCTCCTTCGACGTATCTGGGCAAGGCATCGCTGGACACCCGTCTGGATCGCGAGCTGGCCGTGTTTGCCCTGGGGCGCTTGTCGCGCTCCGACCGTGATGCGGCAGCTGCCCTGCTGGAAAAGCGGCAGGCTGCGCTTGGCGAGGAGGCTGCTGCCTATGCCTGGCAGCAGCTGGGTCTGACGGCGGCCCGCAAGCTTGATCCGCGGGCACTGGACTGGATGGCCATGGCCGATGGCAAGACCACCTGGACGGATGAGTTGCTGGAATGGCGAATTCGCATGGCATTGCGGGCAGGTAACTGGGAGCTGGCCCTGCGAAGTATCCGTCAGCTCAGTGACCAGACCCGTCAGCAGCGCAGCTGGCAATACTGGGAGGCCAGGGCACTGGAGGCGCGCAAGGCCATGCCTGGCGCCAGTCGCATTTTTGCCACGCTGAGTCTGGATGATGATTATTACGGCCTGCTGGCGCGTGATCGTCTGGGGCCGCTGATGGGGCCCGGCAATACGGCGTATCGCGTGACAGAGGATGACAAACGCAAGGTGCAGACGCATGCCGGACTGCAACGGGCGCTGGCACTGAACGGCATGGGCTTTCGCACGGAAGCCGTGCGTGA
>JBASJP010000300.1:0-3183 GCA_049655345.1 Moraxellaceae bacterium | reverse complement strand
TTTCATGGGCGTCGGTATCTGGTGGGGAGCCAGCACGCCGGTCAGCTTTATTGTCGGCTTTGGTCTGGCCATGTCGTCCACGGCATTTGTACTGCAACTGCTCAGCGAGAAAAACCAGCTCACCTCGCAATATGGACGCAAGGCCTTTGCCATACTGCTCTTCCAGGATCTGGCAGTGGTGCCACTGCTGGCGGCCATTCCCTTGCTGGCCGGCCAGAATCCCGACATTGGCTGGGCCGACCTTGGCAAGCTGCTGCTGGTTGTCGCCATTTTTGTGGTCTCCAGTCGCACCCTGGTCCGCCCGGCATTCCGCTTTATCGCCGGGGCCGGGGCGCGTGAAATGTTTACGGCAGCCGCGCTGTTCATTGTCATCGGGGCGGCCATCCTCACCGAGCTGCTCGGCATCTCGATGGCCATGGGCGCATTTGCCGCCGGGGTACTGCTGGCCGACAGCGAATACCGCCACGAACTGGAAGCCAGCCTGCAGCCATTCAAGGGCTTGCTGCTGGGCCTTTTCTTTATTGCTGTCGGCATGACCGCCGACATTCAGTTACTGATTGACGACCCGGCCTCCATTCTGGGCCTTGCCCTGCTGCTGATGCTGGCCAAGTTCCTGCTGCTGGCGCTTATCGGCCGCATCAGTGGCGCCGACCTGCACTGCAATGTGCATCTGGGTGTGTCTCTGGCACAGGGGGGAGAGTTTGCCTTTGTGCTGTTCACTGCTGCAGTGGCTGGCAATTTATTGCCTGTCGACATGGCCGAGCGGCTGATCCTTGTGGTGACGCTCACCATGGCACTGACCCCTCTGGCCTTCATGCTGCTGGAGAAGTTCATCGAGCCACGTCTGCGGCCACGCGAAAACCGCAGCTTTGACGAAGTCCCCGAGCATGACAGCCAGGTCATCATTGCGGGATTCGGGCGCTTCGGACAAATCGTGGCGCGTGTACTGCGCATGCATCACATTCCGTTCACCGCACTCGAAGCCGACGTCAGGCAAGTCGACTTTGTGCGGCGCTTCGGCAACCGGGTGTATTACGGCAACCCGGCCAACATCGAACTGCTGCGCTCAGCAGGAACGGCCAATGCCAAAATATTTGTACTGGCCATGGACAATGTCGAAGACTCGGTTCGCACGGCCCAATCGGTACACCACCACTTCCCCCATATCGCGATCTATGCCCGCGCCCGTGATCGTGCCCATGCGTATCGACTCATGGATGTGGGTGTAAAAGTCATCAATCGCGAGACCTATCTCTCCAGTCTGTCCCTGGCAGAAAAGGTTCTCACCGGGCTTGGCATCCCCGAGGAACAAGCAGCACAGGGCGTCGCACGCTTTCAGGAGTATGACGAGGCCCTGATCAAACGCCAGCATGCCATTTATCAGGATGAAGCCCGCCTGCTGGAAACCACACGACAGTCCATGGATGAGCTTGAGAACCTTTTTGAAAGCGATGCGCGCGCGGCAGCCAAAAAACAGGATGATTGACCACATGGTTACCGGTGCCGGACAGGCATAAAAAAACCGGCATCTCAGCCGGTTTTTTATGTGCGCGTGCACGTGGAAAATTACTTCACGTAATACGTCTTCAGCGGCGGGAAGCCGTTGAATTCCACCGAGCTGTACGAGTTGGTGTAGGCACCCGTTGTCATCCAGTACAGGCGGTCACCCACGGCCAGATTGAGCGGCAGCTGGTAATTCGAGTTCTCGTACATGATGTCGGTGGAATCGCAGGTCGGGCCGGCGATAACCACGGTGCCCGTCGGTGGATTGCCTTCCAGCTTTTCCATGTAGATCGGGTACTTGATCGACTCGCCCATGGTCTCCATGAGGCCCTGGAACAGGCCCACATCCAGATACACCCAGCGATTGAGGTCGGTGCGCGACTTGCGCGAGATCAGCACGACTTCCGATACCAGCACACCGGATTCACCAACAAGCGAACGCCCCGGCTCCAGAATGATTTCCGGCAGGTTATCGCCATAGTCATCGTGCAGGTAACGCAGGATTTCCTCGGCATACACATTGATCGGATTCACTTCCGAAATGTAGTTGGCCGGGAACCCACCACCCATGTTGATCATCTTGAGTTCGATGTCTTCTTCGAGCTTCATCCAGTCGAACATGTATTTCACTTTCGACAGGGCTGCATCCCAGACTGCGATGTCTTTCTGCTGCGAGCCGACATGAAAGGAAATGCCGTAAGGAATCAGGCCCAGCTGCTTGGCCATGACCAGCAGATCAATGGCCATGTCGGGATGGCAACCGAATTTGCGCGACAACGGCCACTCGGCGGTTTCGCCGCCCTCCACCAGAATGCGCACAAAAATCTTGGAACCCGGTGCATTGTCGGCGATGGACTGCAGATCGGCCTTGGAGTCAGTGGCAAACAGGCGAATTCCCTTCTCGTAGGCGTACTTGATGTGCGCCGCCTTCTTGATCGTGTTGCCATAGGAAACACGGTCCGGTGACACACCAGTGTCCAGTACGCGGTTCAGCTCGAAAATCGAGGCAATGTCGAAACAGGAGCCCAGATCACGCAGCAGCTCGACCACGGGCTCACCCGGGTTGGCCTTCAGTGCATAGTGCACCTTGGCAATCGGGAAGCAGCCGGTCAGCTCTTCATATTTCTGCTTGATGATCTCAAGATCCACCACCAGAAACGGCGTTTCCTTGGTGTCGGCAACGTCGCGGATCTTCTTCCACTCGGCATCAGTACAGTAGTCAGCAAGGCGCATGGCAATAACCCATCAAGACAATCGAATGAAAAGAGCCCCTGGAAACTGGCACACGAAGGCGATGTCTGCATGACAGTTTCGAGAGGCTCTTCAACCCGGGTCAGGTTGCTGCGACCGCTCTTGCGGGGCGCCCTGGCACTGACAGCGCGAAGGGTAAAGGCAAAGGCGGGGTCAATCAAGATTGATCTCTGCAGAACCTGCAGCAATTCACGGCCGGCGACCGATTCTCAGTGGCAGGGGCCAGCGCACGGTCAGCGCCTGCCCGGGGGTGCCCCACAGAGGCAGAAGCCTTGCGCACAGGGCCGGCAGAGGGTCTGCCCGGCACTGCGCGCGGTAACGTGCGGTGGCCGACCAGGTCCCCAGGTAGCCCATCAGCTGGTCCAGCGTCCACTCGGCCGTCATTTCCTGTGCCGGAAAGGCGATCTCCGGCCAGGGAAAGGGCAGCGT
>JBASJP010000299.1:0-1540 GCA_049655345.1 Moraxellaceae bacterium | reverse complement strand
CCATTGCTGGCCCAGTATCTGGGTGGTGGTGCAGATTCGATGCTGGGTAACCTGTTCCTGGCGTTTGTTGCTGCCGTAGCCTTTGCCACCATCGTGGCCGTGGTTGCCGGTCTGGTACTGGCATCTGCCAGTGCCATGGCACATGACATCTATGTGGGTGTGATTCGCGAAGATCATGTGACACCGGAAGAGCAGGTGAAGGCCGCACGTATTGCCACCGTGGTGGTGGGTGCCATTGCCATTGCCATCGGTATTGCCGCCAAGGGGCAGAATGTGGCGCATCTGGTGGGCCTGGCGTTCGCCGTGGCAGCCAGCGCCAACCTGCCCTGCATCGTGCTTACCCTGTACTGGCGCAAGTGCAACACCGGCGGGATCATTGCGGGCATGGTGGTGGGGACCTTTACTGCCATCATCATGGTGCTGGTATCGCCCAACATGACCTACCCGTTGAAAGTGAAAGCAGAGGCAGAGAAGTCAATTGCTGCAGCCCCGGCCAAGCGGGCCGAGCTTGATCTCAAACTGGCAGGCCTCACGGTGCCCGCCGAGCAGGCCAAGGTTCAGAACGCGATTGCCAAGCTCGACCGGGATGTGAAAAAGGCTGAGGATGACCTTGTGAAAAATGCTGGCAAGACGACTTCGATGGTGGGACTCACCGAACCGCTGATCAAGCTCAAGAATCCCGGCATCATTTCGATTCCACTGGGCTTCCTCGCCGTGTTCCTGGGCTCGCTGTTGTGGCGAGGCGATGACCGTTCCCTGCGTCTGTGGAAAGAGCTGTATGTCCGTCAGAACACGGGTATCGGTGCAGGCAAGGCCAGTCACTAGGCTTGGCAACAAGCATGAAAAGGTCGCCTTCGGGCGGCCTTTTTTATGGGGCTGTCATGGCTGGTTGCAAAGATGTTCACGGCAGCCATATCAAGGTGGTTGTCATCAGGCGGGGTCTGCCGCATTCTTGCCTTCGCACATGTGACAGGTCAGTCACACGGAAAAAACAATACGGCAGGAGGACATGCCATGAGTTCCATTGATTCCATTCTTGTCGAAACCCGCGTGTTTCCGCCCAGCGATACATTTCGTGAACAGGCTGTTGTGTCCGGGATGGACGCCTATCGTGCCCTGTGTGCAGAGGCAGAGTCCGACTATGAAGGGTTCTGGGCACGTCAGGCACGCGAGCAGCTCAGCTGGCATCGTCCCTTCACGCAAACACTTGATGAAAGCAATGCGCCGTTTTACCGCTGGTTCCATGATGGCCAGCTCAATGTTTCGTACAACTGTATCGATCGTCACCTGCCGCTGCTGGCACACAAGATTGCACTCATCTTCGAATCCGATAACGGCACTGTGCGTCGTGTGACCTATGCCGAGTTGTCGCGCATGGTGGGTCAGTTTGCCAATGGACTGAAGTCACTGGGGGTGAACAAGGGTGATCGTGTCATCGTCTATATGCCGATGAGCATCGAGGCGGTGGTGGCCATGCAGGCCTGCGCACGAATTGGTGCGATTCACTCGGTTGTCTTTGGCGGCTTCTCCGCCAAGAGCA
>JBASJP010000298.1:0-4875 GCA_049655345.1 Moraxellaceae bacterium | reverse complement strand
GGCGATGGCCTTGATGTGTTCAGGTGTCGTGCCACAGCAACCGCCGACAATGTTCAGAAAGCCGGAAGCAGCAAACTCATCAATGATGACTGCCATTTCGGCAGCAGTTTCATCATATTCACCAAATGCATTCGGCAGGCCTGCATTGGGGTGGGCACTGACAAAGGTATCGGCCTTGCGTGACAGTTCTTCCACATACTGGCGAAGTTCGGTGGCACCCAGTGCACAGTTGAAGCCAATGCTGATGGGTCTGGCATGGCGCACCGAGTTCCAGAAAGCCTCTGCGGTCTGGCCGGACAGGGTGCGCCCGGATGCATCGGTGATGGTACCCGATATCATGATCGGCAGTTCCGTACCGCTTTTCAGGAAGTATTCCTGCACGGCAAAGATGGCAGCCTTGGCATTCAGTGTATCGAATACGGTTTCGATCAGGATGATGTCGGCGCCACCCTCCACAAGGCCGGCAGTCGCTTCGTAGTAGTTTGCGACCAGCTGATCAAATGTGACGTTACGGAAGGCCGGGTTGTTGACGTCGGGGGACAGTGAACAGGTTCGTGATGTAGGGCCAAGGACGCCAGCCACAAAGCGTGGGCGGTCAGGCGTTTTCGCGGTCCAGGCGTCGGCGACCTCGCGGGCAACACGGGCGGCCTCACGGTTAAGCTCGGGAACGAGGTCCTCCATGCCATAGTCGGCCTGGGATACCCGTGTCGAGTTGAAGGAGTTGGTTTCCAGCAGGTCGGCACCGGCCGCACAGTAGGCATCATGTATACCGCGGATGATGTCGGGCTGGGTCAGTACCAGAAGGTCGTTATTCCCTTTTACATCCTGATGCCAGTCCGCAAAACGCTCTCCGCGATAAGCAACTTCTTCCAGTTTATGACGCTGGATCATGGTACCCATTGCACCATCAATGATCAGGATGCGGCGGTTGAGCTGGGCACGGAGGAGGGCAGTACGTTCGGCGTGAGTCATGGGGTTTTGGCAGGCAGCAGGGCAAAAAAAGTTGCGAAATTCTACCAGAGAATATCGGCAAGCCGTCGGGAATGAGTATAATGACATCATACCCGACTAAAACGCTAGGAATTATCCCCCCATGGCTGATAGTGCTGACCTCAAGATCACCATTACCGAAGGTGCCCAGGGTTATCTGCGTGATCTGCTCTCCAAGCAGGACTCCGATGGCATAGGCATCCGTGTTTTTGTGGAAAACCCCGGTACCCCTCGCGCCGAGTGCTGCATGGCGTACTGCACCAAGGGTGAAGAGCAGGCCGATGATGTCCGTATCGACTACGAAGGCTTTCCTGCCTACATCGAAGGCAAGAGTGTGTCCTATCTGGAAGATGCAGTCATCGACTACAACAAGGACCGCTTTGGTGGCCAGCTCACGTTCAAGGCGCCGAAATCCAAGGTGCCCAGTCTGGGCGCAGACGCCAGCCTGGAAGAGCGCATCAACTTTGTCCTGTTCAACGAGGTCAATCCCGGCCTTGCTGCTCACAACGGCAATGTCAGCCTGCTTGAAGTCTACGATCACGAAGAGCATGGCCTGACGGCCGTACTGAAGTTTGGCGGTGGTTGTCAGGGGTGTTCTGCTGTGGACATGACCTTGAAGCAGGGAGTGGAAACCACCCTCAAGGCACAGATTCCCGAGTTGCAGCGTGTGACGGACTCTACGGATCACACCCAGCGCGAGAATGCCTACTACAAATAATCCTTGTCCCTCGTCCCGCAGGGCTGCACAACACAGGTGGGAGCGGCATCAGCCGCGAAAGAAGGGGAGCCAAGCGACCCTCTGGTATTCGCGGCCAAAGCCGCTCCCCCAATAAAAAATCCCGCTGAAAAGCGGGATTTTTTATTGGGCAACCTGTGCTGCGTCAGCGGATAACGCGCTTGCGCTTCGGCAGTACATCCTTCAGCTCGTCACGCATCTTGCGCACGGCGGTTTCGGTCGTGGCCCAGTCAATGCAGCCATCGGTAACAGACTTGCCGTACTCCAGCTGGGACAGATCCTTTGGAATATCCTGACGACCAAACTTCAGGTGCGACTCGATCATCATGCCGATGATGGACTCGTTGCCATCCACAATCTGCTGGCTCACGTTGGCCATCACCATCGGCTGCAGGCCGGGATCCTTGTTGGAGTTGGCGTGCGAGGCATCGACCATGATGTTCTGTGGGATTCTGGCCTTGTCCAGCTCGCGCTCGGCCAGTGTTACAGACACCGCATCGTAGTTTGGCTTGCCGTCGCCGCCGCGCAGCACGACGTGACCATACGGGTTGCCGTTGGTGTTGATGATGGCAATCTTGCCGGCACCATCAATGCCCAGAAAACTGTGCGGATTGGCCATCGAGAGCAGGGCGTTGATGGCCACTTTCATGCCACCATCCGTACCGTTCTTGAAGCCAACAGGTGATGACAGGCCCGAAGACATTTCGCGGTGAGTCTGGGACTCGGTGGTACGGGCACCAATGGCGGACCAGGCAATCAGGTCATGCAGGTACTGCGGTGACATCGGGTCCAGTGCCTCGGTGGCACAGGACAGGCCCATTTCGTTCAGCTCCAGCAACAGCTTGCGACCAATGTGCAGGCCATCCTGAATCCTGAAGGAGTCGTCCATGAGGGGGTCATTGATCAGCCCTTTCCAGCCCACGGTGGTGCGCGGCTTTTCGAAGTACACCCGCATCACAATGTAGAGCGTATCGGCCACTTCATCCGACAGTGCCTTGAGGTGCTCTGCATACTCGTGCGCGGCTTTCACGTCATGAATGGAGCACGGGCCCAGCACCAGAAACACGCGGTGGTCCTTGCCATCCAGGATGTTCCGGATGGTCTCGCGACCGCTCAGCACGGTGTCGCGGGCCTTGTCCGACAGTGGCATTTCAGCCTTGAGCGCTTCCGGTGTAATCAGGAGCTCGATGGAACGGATATTGACGTTCTCGATACGGGATTCAGCCATTACAGAGTCCAATAAGACGGCGAAAGATGCCGATTCTAGTGAAAATTGTGTTTTATGCCCATGTATAAAGCCCGTTTCGCATGGCTTTTCTTCAGGTATTTGCCTGAATTTTGACCGGCGGCTGTGGCGAGCCCTGTATCTGTAGACTATTCTCTGACGGTAATGATTGGCTACGCTTTTATAACCAGAAAGCAGAATCGGGTCCGGAGGCAGAATGAAGCTGCAGCAACTGCGTTACATATGGGAAGTGGCCCATCACGACCTCAATGTGTCCCAGACCGCCCAGAGTCTTTTTACATCTCAGCCGGGGATCAGCAAGCAGATCCGCTTGCTCGAGGATGAGCTTGGGGTAGAGATTTTCTCCCGCAGCGGCAAGCATCTTACGCGCGTGACGCCAGCCGGCCAGGCCATTATGGCAATCGCGGGTGAAATTCTGCGCAAGACCGAGAGTATCCGGCAGATTGCCCTGGAGTATACGGACCAGAGGCGCGGTCACCTTTCCATTGCCACAACCCATACCCAGGCGCGTTATCGTCTGCCTGCCGTCATCGAAAAATTCATTGCCCGTTATCCCGACGTTTCCTTGCACATGCATCAGGGCACGCCACAGCAGATTGCCCAGATGGCGGCAGATGGCACGGTGGAGTTTGCCATTGCAACCGAAGCCATGGAGCACTTTGCAGATCTGGTGATGCTGCCGTGCTATCACTGGAACCGTTCGGTAGTTGTGCCCAAGGGTCACCCGCTGGCCAGTATCAATAAGCTTACGCTTGAGGATGTGGCCCAATATCCCATTGTGACGTATGTGTTCGGCTTTACCGGGCGCTCAAAACTGGATGAGGCCTTTCAGTCCAGGGGGCTGACGCCTCAGGTGGTGTTCACGGCCACAGATGCGGACGTCATCAAGACCTATGTGCGTCTGGGTATTGGTGTCGGGATTATTGCCAGTATGGCGTTCGAGCCCGGTAAGGATAATCAGGATCTGGTGGCGCTGGATGCCAGTCACTTGTTTGAGAACAGCACCACCAGTATTGGCTTTCGTAAGGGCACTTTCCTGCGCGGCTTCATGTACGACTTCATGCGGGAGTTTGCGCCGCACCTGACCCGCGAGCGTGTCGAGGCTGCATTGCAGGCACACTCAAGGGATGAGCTCAATGAACTGTTCCGCAATGTCGAGCTGCCCCAGTTGTGAGCAAGAGCAGTGTGAGCCAGGGAAGTGTGAGCTAGAGAAAGTCCAGATCAGGGTTGTTCTGCATGATCTCCGTCAGCTCGTCCTTTTCCTCGACTTTTTGTGAGAGCACCTCTTTCACAAACTGCAGATAGACCGTGTAAACCTGTTTGCTGCCATCGTCACGGGTCACCACGAAAAAGGGAGCGCGATCCACATTCAGCTCGGCGGCCAGCAACATGCCGTCAGAGCCCGGGTCACGTTCGTCAGCAATCAGGATTTCATCCATTCGCCGGAGCTGATCTTCCTTCTCCATGCGCTCCAGCACTTCGCCGCACTTCTTGCAGGGCGAGCCATCGCGAAGAATTTTTTTCACCATCGTGATTTTCATGCATGAACTCCGGCGAAAACAGGTTCAGTTATTTGCTTGGCGTGACATGCAGCCCGCACTCTTTTTTGGTTGACTCCTCCCACCACCAGCGGCCTTCCCGCTCGTGCTGGCCGGGCAGGGTGGGGCGAGTGCAAGGCTCGCAGCCAATGCTGACAAAGCCTTTCTCATGCAGCTCGTTGTAAGGGATATCGAAGGCGCGAATATAGGCCCAGACATCCTCCGAGCTCCAGTTGGCCAATGGATTGAACTTTGCCAGCAGGCGCTCAGGCGAGGAGAAAGCCTTGTCAGCCTGGGCAACCGGGACTGCCATGCGGGTGCCAGGGCTCTGGTCCTTGCGCTGGCCAGTAACCCAGGCATCAAGC
>JBASJP010000297.1:0-2438 GCA_049655345.1 Moraxellaceae bacterium | reverse complement strand
TGTTCTCCGGCGAGATGGACCCGAGTAACTGCTTTATCGACATTCAGGCCGGTGCCGGTGGTACCGAAGCCCAGGACTGGGCCAGCATGCTGTTCCGCATGTACCTGCGCTGGATTGATCGCCACGGCTTCAAGGGCGAGATCATGGAAGTCTCCGATGGCGAAGTCGCCGGTATCAAGTCGGCCACCATCCGTGTCGAAGGCGCGTATGCCTTTGGCTGGCTGCGCACCGAAACCGGCGTGCACCGCCTGGTGCGCAAGTCGCCATACGACTCGGGCAACCGTCGTCATACGTCGTTTTCGTCGGTGTTTGTCTCGCCGGAAGTGGATGACAATATCGAGATCGATATCAATCCGGCCGATGTGCGCACCGATACCTACCGTGCTTCCGGCGCGGGCGGTCAGCACATCAACAAGACCGACTCGGCCGTGCGTTTGACGCACGTTCCTACCAATACCGTGGTGGCCGTGCAGAACGAGCGTTCGCAGCATGCCAACCGTGACCGCGCCTGGAAGCTTTTGCGCGCCAAGCTGTATGAGCTGGAAGTGCTGAAGCGCAATGCCAGCAAGCAGGCACTGGAAGAAACCAAGTCGGATGTGGGCTGGGGCAGCCAGATCCGCTCTTACGTGCTGGACCAGTCGCGTGTGAAGGATCTGCGCAGCAATATTGAAAGCTCCAATCCCAATGCGGTGCTGGATGGTGATCTCGACGAGTTCATCCAGGCCTCGCTGAAGATGGGCTTGTAAAAGGCCCGGCCAGCAGTTTGTCAAAAACGGTTGTGATTTTTTCTTCCCTCCTGTGGGCGGGGAGAGCAAAAAGGTAGAAGCACATGAGTGAGCAGGCGCAAAACCCCGAAGTCCATGTTGACGTGAACAAGCTGATTACCGAGCGCAAGCAGAAGCTCTCGGAAATTCGTAACACGCAGAAAGTTGCCTTTCCCAATGATTTTCGCCGGGACGCCGTTGCCACTGATTTGCATGAAAAGTTTGGCGAGCAGGAAAACGAGGTGCTGGAAGCGGAGAAGCAGTACTTCTCCATCGCCGGCCGCATCATGCTCAAGCGCATCATGGGCAAGGCCAGCTTTACCACCATCCAGGACATGTCGGGCCGCATCCAGCTCTATATTTCCCGCGAGGCCGTGGGCGAAGAGGTTTATAACCACTTCAAAAAGTGGGATATGGGCGACATCGTCGGTGCCCGTGGTTATGTGTTCAAGACCAAGACCGGTGAGCTTTCCCTGCATGTGGAAGAGTTGCGGTTACTGACCAAGTCACTGCGCCCGCTGCCCGACAAGTTTCATGGTATCGCCGACCAGGAATTGAAGTATCGCCAGCGTTATGTTGATCTCATCATGAGTGAGGATACACGCCGTGCTTTCCGCATTCGTTCGCAGGTGGTTGATGGTATTCGCCGGTTCATGACGGGCCGTGATTTCATGGAAGTGGAAACGCCCATGATGCATGTGATTCCCGGTGGTGCAGCGGCCAAGCCATTCACCACGCATCACAATGCCCTCGACATGCCGCTCTTCCTGCGTATTGCTCCCGAGCTTTATCTCAAGCGTCTGGTGGTGGGTGGCTTCGAGCGCGTATTCGAAGTGAACCGCAACTTCCGTAATGAAGGGGTGTCGGCCCGCCATAATCCCGAATTCACCATGATCGAGTTCTACATGGCGTATGCGGATTATCGCGACCTTATGGATCTTACCGAAGACATGCTGCGTACCTTGGCTGAAAACATCCTCGGCAAGACCGAAGTTGACTATCAGGGCGAGGTTTATGATTTCGGTGCAAAGTTCACCCGTATGTCCATGGTGGACTCCATCCTGAAATACAATCTTGATCTGACGCGTGAGCAGCTTTGGGATCGGGACCGGGCGGCAGAAATCGTTCGCGGCAAGCTGAAGATGGATGTGAAGCCGATCTGGGGTATTGGCAAGCTGCAGACCCTCATCTTTGAAGAGACGGTGGAAACCCAGTTACGCCAGCCGACGTTCATTACCGAATACCCGGCGGAGGTGTCACCGCTGGCGCGTCGCAATGATGACAATGAGTTCATCACCGACCGTTTCGAGTTCTTTATTGGTGGTCGTGAAATTGCCAATGGTTTCTCGGAGCTTAATGATCCAGAAGACCAGGCCGAGCGCTTCCACCAGCAGGTGCGTGAAATGGATGCCGGTGACGATGAAGCCATGCACTATGACGCCGATTACATTCGTGCGCTGGAGTATGGCCTGCCACCGACAGCAGGGCAGGGGATCGGTATTGATCGCCTCGTGATGCTGTTTGCCAACGCTCCGAGCATCCGTGATGTGATCCTGTTCCCGCATATGCGTCCGGAACACTGAGATCTGGCCTGGCCAATAAAAAAGGTGACTTGCAGTCACCTTTTTTATTGGCGTTGTAGCGGCAGGTCTGGTTAGCTTGCCTGACCAATGG
>JBASJP010000296.1:0-5403 GCA_049655345.1 Moraxellaceae bacterium | reverse complement strand
GGGTGAGAGTCTTTACTCGGCCTACATGAAGGTACTGGATTACGTTGGCAGCATGACGGACAACTATGCGGCAACGCTGGCCCGGGAAATTTCAGGCGTCGGCATCCTGTAACCGGGCGGAATCGGGTGACCATTGCGTCACATTCCCCTGACAGGGGTGAAAACCGATGGTATGCTCTCGCCTCGACTCATCGGTCGCAATTTTCGCCATCAGTATTTGAAGGGTGTTTTACATGGATCTTTCCAACAAAGTCGCGATTGTTACCGGCGGCGCCTCCGGTCTTGGTCTGGCTACTACCGAGGCCTACCTGGCCAAGGGTGCCAAAGTAGCCATTTTTGATCTCAATGCCGAGCAGGGACAGGCAGTGGTCGCCCGGTTGGGTGCCAACGTTCTGTTCTGTCAGGTGAATGTGTCAGATGAGGGCTCGGTGCAGGCCGGCATTGCGAAAACCCTTGAGGCCTTTGGCGCCATTCACATTGCCGTTAACTGTGCCGGTATTGGCGGTGCCACGCGTACCGTCGGCAAGAATGGCCCGATGCCCCTGGAAGTGTTCAGCAAGGTCATTACCGTCAACCTGATCGGTACGTTCAATGTGACCCGTCTGGCCGCAGCAGAAATGCAGAAGAATGCCGGTAATGAGGATGGGGAGCGCGGTGTGATCATCAATACCGCGTCGGTGGCTGCATTTGATGGCCAGATCGGTCAGGTTGCCTATTCGGCATCGAAGGGCGGTGTGGTTGGCATGACGCTGCCTCTGGCACGTGATCTGGCTGCAATCGGTGTGCGTGTGAATACCATTGCTCCGGGTATTTTCAATACGCCGCTGATGAATTCGGCACCGGATACGGTGAAACTGCCGCTGATTGAAATGACGCAGTTCCCCAAGCGCCTCGGTATTCCTGACGAATATGCAAAGCTCGCTGTGCATCTGGTCGAAAACGGCTTCCTGAATGGCGAAACCATCCGTATAGATGGCGCCATTCGCATGGCGCCAAAATGACGCTGGACTGAGATGCAGAAAATCCCGGGCAAGGAGCCATCCTTCCCGGGATTTTTCTTGGTGAATCAGGGGGTTTCTTCGCGGACCACTTCAGTGGTTCGGCGGAAGTCGATCTCGATGTCGCGCATCCTGAAGGGGAATTCCCCCTTTTTGCGGTCATCAAAATAGTAGTACAGCGTACGTTTGATGGTGGGAAAGGCTATTTCATCCCACGGTATTTCTTCTTCAGTAAACAGGCGACATTCCAGGCTTTCTTCGCCAACACCGAACACGCCATCTTTCAGATGGGCCCTGAACATCAGGTACACCTGATTGATGTGTCGAATATTGAAAAGGGCGTAAAGGTCGCCGATCTCCACGGGCGCAGCCGCCTCTTCAAATGTTTCCCGAGCGGCAGCTTCAGGTGTGGTTTCCCCGTTTTCCATGAAACCTGCCGGGAGTGTCCAGTAGCCCCTGCGTGGCTCGATGGCGCGACGGCAGAGCAGTACCTTGTCTTCCCAGACGGGTAGGCAGCCGCAAATGACCTTCGGATTTTCATAGTGGACGGTATGGCAGTTATCACACACATGGCGAGGGCGGGAGTCGCCTTCGGGGGTGCGCTGTACGATCGAGTGGCCGCACTGACTGCAGAAGTTCATGCCGGGCTCCATATGTGCAGAATGTCACAAGTATACCCCGCCCATCCTCTGATCGCTTGGGCCTGACGAAAGGACTCGGTACACTCCACTCATGCCAGACAGCCAACTGATCATTCCGCAGCTCAGGGATCGCCTTCGATATTACCGTCCTTCCCCTGACCGGGTGGATGCAGCAGTACTCGTCCCCGTTACTGATGAGGCCACGCCCCACATAATTCTGACCCGTCGGGCCAGTCACATGAGCTCCCATGCCGGTGAGGTTGCCTTTCCCGGTGGCAAGTGTGACTCCACTGATGCCAGCATTATTGCCACCGCCTTGCGGGAGTCACGTGAGGAAATCGGTCTGCTGGAAGAGTCGGTTGAGGTTATTGGTGAACTGGATGCATTCACCTCCAAGGTGGGGCTGCGGGTACAGCCGATTATCGGCATGGTGCCATCCGATCTGATCCTGTTGCCAAATCCCGGGGAGATCGAAAGCATCTTCCGTGTGCCAGTCGAATTTTTCCTGACCGAGAAGGTTTCCTATACCCACCGTTTTCGGTTCATGGGTAACGAGGTCACAGTTCCCAGCTTCAATTACGGGGATTATGTGATCTGGGGACTAACGGCATTCATGATTGTTGATCTGATAAAACGGGCCTACGACCATGAGGTTGATTTCCAGTGGCCCACCTCGATTGTAAATTCCATTAAAACCAGCTGAGACCACTCATGATTTACTCCCTTGGCGATCTCAGTCTTGAGACGCGTGGTGAATTCTTTATTGCTGATAATGCAACAGTCATAGGCTCCGTCGTGCTTGAGCAGAATGTGAGCATCTGGTTTAACGCGGTGCTGCGTGCCGACAATGATGTCATCACGATTGGTGAAAACTCGAATATCCAGGATGGCAGTGTCTTGCACACGGATGTTGGTATTCCACTGACCATTGGCCGGAACGTCACAGTCGGGCACAAGGTTATGCTGCATGGCTGCACTATCGGTGATGGCTCCCTGATTGGCATCAATGCAGTGATACTTAATGGGGCAAGGATTGGTCGTCATTGCGTCATCGGTGCTAATGCGCTTATCCCTGAGGGCAAGGAGATTCCGGACTTCTCAGTGGTAATGGGGAGTCCGGGCAAAGTGGTAAAGGAAGTGAGTGATGCCCAGAAGGTCATGATGGAAATGGGTGCCTTGCACTATGTAGAGAACTTCAAGCGCTACCAGAGGGAGTTGAAGCGGGTAGGGTAATCTGGCTCCGGATCTGCTCAGTACAAGAAGAGGAAGCTCTCATGCGGGTCATGAACATTCAGGTCACGTCCATTCAGTTGAGGCTGGCGGGCATTGTCCTGTTGTTTCTGATGGCCCTGCCTGCATCTGCCAGCCCGAAGGTGATGCCATGGATGCTGGAGGACTGGACGGGAGCGGCGCCTCACCTGGCTGATCTGGGCTTGCGTCCACAAGAGCTGGCACGTGCGCTGGATAACCGACTGCTTACATTTGCCCATCCTGAACGATCCGTGTCACTACCGGGGGCCAATGGTCCGCGACATTTCAGCAATGCCCGTTTCATAACCACGGTTGCTCGTGTGGATTTGCCTGTGCAGACCCTGCGTCGCAAGATGCGAGACTTCTCCAGCTACAAGACATTTTTTCCGATGCTGACCGGGTCGGATGTGGTGGCAATGAACGGGCAAAACCAGCTTGTCCGGTTCCGCATTGAGATCCCGATGCCGGCCCTGGCCAGTTTTGTTATTGATTTCCGCTTCAAGCAAAAGCTTGAGGAAGATGGCAGTATTTCAGGCGTCATGATTGATGGTGAGGCAAAGTCACTTGTTGCAATGATCGGCGGGATGACGGACGAACTGAAGGACCAGCCCGTGATGACGCGATGGGAGTTCCTGCCGGTGAGCAAGAATCAGTCATTGCTGGTTTTCACATATTGGGATCGTGTCGACTTCAAAAACTATTTTTCTCGAAAGCTGCTTGAGCAATATCCTGAGTTGCATGTGGTTGGCCCGTATATGGTGTCGGCCGGGGCGGTCGAGTCCATTCGGCACAAGTACAGTATTCCCGTCAGTAACCCTGTGCGCACTGGTATTCCTGACTGGAGTGGCCTCGCTCTTTTGCAGTCGCATATAGAGCGCCTGAGTGCATTCGGGCATGTGGGAATACTCGAGCCTGAGCTTGCCTTGTCCGAGATGAAAAGACAGAAGCCACTGCGGTATTCGGTTCTGGCGACAAGGGTTTCCGCTCCGCCAGCACAGGCAAGGGGCATGATGACGGACTATCCGGCTCTTCCCGGTGTCATGAAGGAACTCAAGGGTATTGAGGTGAGTGATCGTGGTCGTGAGATTGATCTTGATCTCGACATCAGGTTTGCTTTCATGGTGATCAGGTTCTCGCTTGATATGGGCTTGAGAAATACCTGGGTCTCTCCTGAGCGTCTGGAGTTCAGGAGAACCTCGGGAGGGCTGGCTCGCCTTTCGGGTGCAGCAGAGTGGCACCCCCTGACAGATAGCCCTCATACGCTGGTGCTCACCACAATCGCGCACGAAGTGGGGGATGAGGCGCCGCTGGTTCTCAGGCTTGCCCACCGGATTGTCGAGAGGATTCCGTTTGCCGAGGCACTGGCAAGCATGGGGGTCCAGATTGTCGTGATGGAACGAATGAAGCCCTGGGTGGAGAAGCAGGCTGCTGGCGCCAGGCAGTCGAGGCCATAGGTAGCTAGAGGCTTTGTACAGTTGCTGTGTCGGTATCAATGTTTGACCATCATTGTTAACAATGCATGAGGTCAGCTTCATGAGTCCCTCCGACCTGTCGCCTTGCATCGGCCGGTGCAGGCTTGATGACGATAATATGTGTCTTGGCTGCTTCCGGTTTATTGACGAGATTCGTGGGTGGGGCTTGATGACGCGCGAAGAGCAACGGAGAATCCTTGAGTCTGTTGCCGAGCGGCGACAGCGCTCATCCTTTTCTGCTCCGGAATCCTCTGCATGTCGTCTTCCCTGACTCTTGGCACCCCTTTTTCTCCCACTGCAACCCGTATTCTCTTTTGCGGGGCAGGTGAGCTTGGCAAGGAAGTTGTCATCGAGCTCAAGCGGCTGGGGTGTGAGGTCATTGCTGTTGACCGGTATGCCAATGCCCCGGGCATGCAGGTAGCTGATCGCAGTCATGTCATCGACATGCTGGATGGCGCTGCCTTGCGACAGGTGATCGAGAGTGAACGCCCGAATCTGATTGTTCCCGAGATCGAGGCCATAGCAACGGCGACCCTGGAGCAGATGGAGCAGGAAGGCTGGCACGTCGTCCCGACGGCCAGGGCGGCACGGTTGACCATGCATCGGGAAGGAATCCGGCGCCTGGCGGCAGAGGAGCTTGGTCTGGCGACGTCGCCGTACTTCTTCGCCGATGATTTTGATGCGTTTTCCGTGGCCGCCAATGCGGTGGGGTTTCCTTGTGTCGTCAAGCCGGTGATGTCGTCCTCAGGTAAGGGCCAGAGCGTGTTGCGCAGCGAGAGCGATCTAGAGGCGGCCTGGGCTTATGCCCAGGCCGGTGGCCGTGCTGGTGCTGGCCGTGTCATTGTCGAGGGCTTCATTGATTTTGATTATGAAATCACTCTGCTGACCTTGCGTCATTGTGGCGGTACCAGCTTTTGCGCACCAATTGGGCATTTGCAGATTGCCGGTGATTATCGCGAGTCCTGGCAGCCCCAGCCGATGTCAGAAAAGGCACTGACTGAATCGCAACGCATGGCACAAAGCATTACGACTGCACTGGGT
>JBASJP010000295.1:0-1538 GCA_049655345.1 Moraxellaceae bacterium | reverse complement strand
CCCTTCAGGTGATTGCCAATTTCGACTTTGATAATGCCGGTACCGGTGGTGGCAAGCTCACTCTGGAGGTGCTGACCGCATGGTTGGCCGGCCGCGCCGAACAACCCGTGTTTCACATTGATCCGCTGAAAATCCGTGCAGGCGATGTCACCGCAATCATGTCCTACGCCTTTGCCGAGAGGCACAGTATCCTGGCGGTGCAGGTGGGCAAGGACGAAGTGCTGGTGGCCTCGGCGCAGCCCTTCCATTCCGAATGGGTGGAGAACCTGCAGCAATCATTGCGCGGTCGCCAGATTGTCCGCGTGGTGGCCAGTCCTGAAGAAATCCATCGCTACACCATCGAGTTTTACCGTCTGGCGCGCGCCATTGAGGGCGCCAATGCCACTGATGCCGTCAGCAAGCAGTACGTCAGCAACTTCGAACAGTTGCTGGAGCTGGGCAACCTCACCACGCCCGATGCCAATGACCAGCACATCGTCAATATCGTGGACTGGTTGCTGCAGTATGCCTTTGACCAGCGCGCCAGTGACATTCACCTGGAGCCGCGCCGTGACATCGGCCGTGTGCGCTTTCGTATCGATGGCGTGCTGCACAATATTTACGAATTTCCGCACCTCATCATGAATGCGGTGGTCTCGCGTATCAAAATCCTGGGTCGCATGAATGTGGCCGAAAAGCGCAAGCCGCAGGATGGTCGTCTGAAAACCCGTAATACCAGGGGGCAGGAAACCGAACTGCGTTTGTCCACGCTGCCCACGGCGTTTGGTGAAAAGCTGGTGATGCGTATTTTTGACCCGGACGTACTGGTGCGCGGCTTCAAGGAGCTTGGCCTGCAGGGCGAGGATCACGAAAAATGGCAAGCCATGGTGCGCGAGCCGAACGGCATCATTCTGGTGACAGGCCCGACTGGTTCCGGCAAAACCACCACGCTGTATTCCACGCTCAAGCAGCTGGCAACCGACGAGGTTAATGTCTGCACGATTGAAGACCCTATCGAAATGATCGAGGGCAGCTTTAACCAGATGCAGGTGCAGCACAATATCGAGCTGGATTTTGCCGAGGGCATTCGTGCGCTGATGCGTCAGGACCCTGACATCATCATGGTGGGTGAAGTACGTGACCCCGAAACCGCCGACATGGCCATTCAGGCGGCACTGACGGGCCATCTGGTGCTCTCCACGCTGCATACCAACGCTGCACCGTCGTCCATCAGCCGTCTTACCGCTCTGGGCGTGCAGCCCTTCATGATTGCTGCTACCTTGCTGGGCGTTATGGCGCAGCGTCTGGTGCGTACCTTGTGTCCGCACTGCAAGCAGCCCGTTGATTGCGATGAAAAGGCTTGGGCGCAGCTGACGCACCCGTGGAAGGCGCCAGTACCCCAAAAGGTTTATACCCCGAAAGGTTGCCTGGAGTGCCGCGATACCGGGTACCTTGGGCGCATGGGTGTTTACGAAATCATGCTTATGTCACATGAGCTGAAGAGAATCATCAGCGATGGTGCCGGGCTGGGTGAGATCCGCAAGCAGGCCTACAAGGAA
>JBASJP010000294.1:0-33800 GCA_049655345.1 Moraxellaceae bacterium | reverse complement strand
TTGAATGATGATCGTTTCTTGCAGCCAGGCTGGAATTACGCTGCCTGGGAGGCCGCCCAGGTGGCCATGTACGGCGCATTGACCAATGCTCCTCCCGAGTGGGCAGCAAACCAGCCACTCATGTGGGATGTCTATAAATGGGAAATTGCCAATAACCGTGTTCTCAAGAAACCCGTTACTGCACACACCCCTGCCGGTTCGGCGGAGCGTCGCGTGTTTGCAGTGGCTGTACTCAGTTGCAAGGCGCTGGGGTTAAAGGGGCGTGTCACTGTTCCGGTCAATAGTCCGGATGGCTTTGCCAAGGTATTTATCTACAAGCCGGCAAAGGGGCCATCCGGAGCAGAGATTTACGGTGAATATGTCGGTTGGTTTGGTGAAGGAGATGCAAATTACCATGTCGAAGTCCAGCTCTACGAATGAGCAGGGTGTGGCGATGGTCGAGTTTGCGATCATCCTTCCCTTGTTGCTGTTCATTTTTCTGGGTATTGCCGAGCTGGGGCGCGCCCTGCATTTCCAGCACCGGTTAACGTATGCGGTTGAAGCAGGCGCCCGTTATGCTGCCCGGGCTACAGGGGCGGTGGACAAGTCGGATTGCACGCCAACGGCAGGCTGGGTTGCTGTTGAGTCTGCAACCCGCCAACTGGTGACTTACGGGCAGATGGCTGTGGCGGCGAAGCCTCTTGTGCCGGGTCTGGATGTCAATGACGTCGACGTCAATATTGCACTACGTAGTGCGACGGGTGTCCCGGATCCTGTTTGCGTGGTGAGGGTGTTTGCTTCCGTAAAATACCAGGGACTGTTTGGCGTACAACTCATTCCTCTGCTGAACATTGATCAGCCGACCCTCGGGGCGACAAGTGAGGAGCGTTATGTTGGCGAATAATCCAAAAAGGCAATCTGGTGCTGCCATGGTTGAGATGGCGCTGGCACTGACGATCTTCATGATGATTGTTATCGCCATTTTTGAATTTGCCATGGCTACTTTCGCCTGGCACAGGGCCTCTGAAGGCGCCAGGCAAGGATTGCGTAATGCAATTGTGTCGTCGCCTGCGACGGGAAGCGCTCTTTCCCTGGGTTGCCCCGGTGGCATTCCTGTCGTGGTGACGTGTACGACAGTGGCGTGTCAGCCAACGCTCAATGCCATTCAGCGTATGGCGCCTTTTGTGCAGGGTGATCAGGTGACGGTGACCTATGCGTGTTCGGATACGGGAAATCCTGACAGGCCTGAAGCGCTTGCAATCCCCGAAGTGATTCTTGAGGTAACGGGTCTGACATATACTTTTGCCATTCCTGGAATTATCGGACTTGGTACAACAATGCAACTTCCGGATGTAAAGGTTTCACGCACCGGTGAAGATCTTTTTACATCAACCGGTGAATAAAACGCCCATTTTGTAAGGACGTATCATGCAGACGACATTGAATATTCATGCGCTTACCCGCACTGACAAGACCAGCAAGGATGTTTCGGCCTTTCTTGATGGTGTGGAGGGCGTGGTGGCTACCGTGCATCTGCAGGATGGGGGCATTGTGCTTCCCGAGCTTGATGCCTTGCCGGATGTGCTTCTTTATGAGATCGATGATCCCTCAGCGGCTGAGTTGGTGCTGCTTGAAAACTTTGTTGCGTCAACCCGTGGCAAGACCATCGTGCTGGCGATTGGCCGCTCTTCGGATACCGATCTGCTGCGGCGGCTCATGCGTGCTGGAGTCAGGGATGTTATTCCCAGTCCATTGGTGCGCCAGGAAATTGTGACAACCTGTACCCAGTTGTTGTCGGACAAACGCAGCAAGCTGGAGGATGCCAATGGTGCCATTCATGCAGTATGTACCTTCATGGATGCCAAAGGTGGTATAGGCGGAACAACAATTGCTGTGAACATTGCTGCGGTCCTTGCACATGATCGTAAGGTTAAAACCTGTCTGATCGATTTTGATATCGGCTTTGGTTCCTGTGCTCACATGCTTGATTTGAAGCCAACCAGTTTTGTGACGGATGCCATTCAACAGGCTGACCGGCTTGATGCGGTTTTTCTCAAGGCATTGATGACCGATCATGAGTCCGGTCTGCAAGTGCTGGCATCGCCTGCCAGTCCGGCATCGGCTGCCGACCGGATCACGCCGGAGGTGGTCCAGAAGATCATTGGTCTGGCGGCAGAAATATATGATGTGGTGATTGTGGATGTGCCGCGTGTCACGGCGCCATGGGCGATGGAGGCAGTGCGTGTCTCAACCCGTAGTTTTGTGGTCATGCAAAATACGCTGGCGGTTATTCGCGATGTAAAACTGCTGCTGGGTTACATGCCGCATGCCGGCATCGACATAAAGAAGATCGAACTCATCAATAACCGCGCCATGGCCAAGTCGCAAAGCGTGTCGATTACGCAACTCAAGCAGACTCTTGGTCGTGACCGCATCCACCGGGTGCGGAACGACTATCAGTCGGCACTGGCAGCGGCAGATCAGGGGGTTCCTGTTTACAAGGTGGGGTCTGGTGGAGAACTGCTGGAGGATGTCCGGCGTCTTGCCAACTCCATCTGGAAAACACATGAGCCTGTGGCCAGTGGGCGCTCCAGTATTCTGGCCCGTCTTTTAAATCATCGCAAAGCCACACCGAACTGATTCGAGGGAGCTCCTTTCATGCCACAGTCGTTTACTGCGCCAATGGATCTTCAGGTTCTCAAGGGCAGGATCCATCGCCAGGTGATGGAACAGATGAATCTCCGGATTCTGGATCAGTTGCCGGTTGAGCAGGTGCGTCAGCAAATCAGTAAGCTGGTCAGGGAAATGCTGATCAAGGAAGATTTACCTCTTAACCAGACCGAGCGGGACCTGATATCTCAGGAGGTCCAGGATGAGATCCTTGGATATGGCCCGATTGAGCCTCTGCTGCGAGACCCGACCGTTTCCGATATTCTGGTCAATACGTCCAAACGTGTTTATGTGGAGAGAAAAGGCAAACTGGAAAAAACAGATATCATTTTCCAGAACAATGATCACTTGCAGCGAATAATTGAAAAAATTGCCACCTCGGTTGGTCGCCGCATTGATGAGTCGTCACCGATGGTGGATGCCCGCCTTCCTGATGGCTCTCGTGTAAATGCCATTATTCCTCCGCTGTCCCTTGATGGTCCGGTACTGTCCATCCGCAAGTTCAGTGTCGATCCGCTGACCATGCGCGATCTTCTTAATTTCAAGTCCATTGCGCCCCCCATGGCCGAATTTCTCGCGGCAGCAGTGAAGGCGCGCATGAACATCCTGATATCCGGGGGTACGGGCTCTGGTAAAACCACACTGCTTAACGTGATATCCGGAAGCATTCCGGATGATGAGCGCATCATAACGATTGAGGACAGTGCTGAACTTCAGATGCAACAGCCTCATGTCGTGCGTCTTGAAACCCGTCCGCCAAATATTGAAGGCGTTGGTGAGGTCAAGCAGCGCGATCTGGTCAGGAATGCCCTCCGTATGCGCCCGGACCGCATTATTCTGGGTGAAATTCGTGGCGCGGAAGCGCTTGATATGTTGCAGGCCATGAATACCGGTCATGACGGTTCATTGACGACCGTCCATGCCAATACCTCTCGCGATGCACTGACGCGTCTTGAGCACATGGTCGGGATGAGCGGGATGACGCTGGCAACGGCAGTAATCCGGCAGCAGGTTGCGGCAGCCATTCACCTGATTATCCAGTCAGAGCGCATGTCGGATGGTCGCCGTGTCATTTCCAGTATTCAGGAAATAACCGGTATGGAAGAGACCGTGGTCAACATGCAGGAGATTTTCAGCTTTGTTCGCAAGGGTGTGGATGAGCGAGGCAAAGTGATTGGTGAGTTCCGCGCATCCGGTATCAGGCCGCGCATGCTGAAGCGCTTCCAGGAGCGAGGCATCCGGATGGATGAGAGCAGCTTTGATCCTGACAAGGTTTATCAGTGACGGGGACGTGATCAATGAATACGTGGATGATCTACCTCATCTCGTTTGTGGCATTTGTGGCAGCACTGGCGCTGGTGCAGGGCGGTTACATGCTCTGGCAGAGCCTCAATGTTGAGCGCACCGTACGTGTCAATCGCCGGCTAAGGTCGCTTTCTGCCGGGGGCGTTAGTCGTGACCAGGCACTTGATCTGCTGCGGCAGCGCGCATTCAGTGACTTGCCTGCGCTTAACCGGCTGCTGGTGCAGATTCCACGCATGCATACCGTGGACAGAATGCTTGAGCAGTCGGGCGTGGACATCACGGTGTCACGGTACGTGCTCATCCAGTTCATTACCAGCATGATCTTGCTGGTGTTGCTGTTGCTGTTTACACCAGGCAGTCCTTTTGTTGTGGTGCCGGTTGCACTGTTTGCCGGCTTCTTTGTGCCCTACCTCTATGTCCTGCGCGAGCGTCGGAAGCGCCTGGATTTGCTTAGCTCCCAGTTGCCGGATGCCATGGACTTCCTGGCCAGGTCAATGCGCGCAGGCAATCCTTTCACCGCATCGCTCAGGAATGCTGCCGACCAGTTGCATGAGCCTATTGCCAGCGAGTTCAGGACGACGTTCGAGGAAATGAACTTCGGTCTGGATGTCGAGGCCGCAATGACTAATCTTGGTGCGCGTGTAGGTAATGACGAGCTCCAGTATTTCATTACGGCAGTGCTTATTCAGCGCACTACCGGCGGTAATCTCGCCGAGGTTCTCAACCGTATTGCCAGTGTGATGCGCTCCCGTGAGACCACCCGGCGTGAGATCGTGATTCTTGCGTCAGAAATGAAGTACTCCGCAAACGTTCTTGTCGGCTTGCCCTTTTTTGTTGCAGGAGCAATTGCCATCACCAATCCGTCATATCTCGCAACGCTGTTCGATAGTGAACTTGGTCTGACTATTATCGGAATTCAGCTGCTGATGATGGTCACAGGTTTTGCGGTGGTTCAGAAGATGGTGGATATTCGCGTATGAGGATTTCAGTATGACCATCAATCTGGGTCTTATTCTCCTTCTGGTGTTTGTGACCACCATTTTTATCATTCTGGGTGTGTCACACTGGCTTTTCGGAACGTTCTCGCCATTAAGGCGCCGTTTGCGCGAGATTGCCGACACCAAGGTTTATCGTGCGCAGATGGGGTCTCGTGAAGGTGCGTTTACGGTTCGTTTTATCGAGCCGGTTGCAAAGGTCATGTTGCCGGCCGAGGACTGGCGCAAGTCGCGTCTGAAAAGCAGTCTGGTCCAGGCGGGTTTTCGCCAGCCAAAGGCCATGTCCTGGTTTCTGGCAACCAAGCTGATTGCCGCGTTTGCTCTGCCCATGCTGGTTGTACTGCCCCTGTTGTTGATGGGGATGCTGGGTGAGAAGGCGGTGATAGGCGTATCCGTGCTGAGCGTGGCTGGGCTGATCGGATTCTTCGGGCCGGATATCTTTCTTCGGCATCGTATTGAGCAGCGTCAGAATACGATTGCCTCCTCATTTCCTGATGCGCTGGACATGCTGGTGGTGTGCGTCGAGGCGGGGCTTGGTCTGGATGCAGCCATTAGCCGTATTGCCAGCGAGATGGGGCATGCGCATCCGCTGATTGCCGAAGAGTTGCAACTGGTGTCGCTGGAGTTACGTGCGGGCAAGGAGCGTGAAGAGGCATTGCGCGGCTTGTCTGATCGTACGGCTGTTGAGGAAATCAGTGCGCTGACCAGTATTCTGGTTCAGTCCGAGCAGTTTGGTACCAGTATTGCCTCTGCGCTGCGTGAGCATGCCGATGGCATGCGACTGCTGCGCATCCAGATTGCTCGTGAGAAGGCAGCCAAGCTGCCGGTGAAGCTGATCTTCCCGATCATGTTGTTTATCTTTCCGGCACTTTTTCTGGTTATCCTTGGCCCGGCGATCATTAGCATTTCTAATGCCTTTAGCGGGGGAATTGGGCAGTGAAGTGTTCGGTTTTGCTCGTTCGTGCTACGTCATTTCTGCTGTTGGTGCTGATGGTTTCTGCCTGCAATAGCAGCCCAAAGCCAAAAAAACCCAAGGAAAAACCCAAGGAAGAGCTCAAGGAGGAACTCAAAACTCCGGCGACACCGGGGCAAGTGCGCGCAGACGCGGAGCGTGCCTCCCGGTTTGGTGATCATGCTTCTGCACTGGCCGGATGGCAGAATCTGCTGGAGAAAAACCCGGACGATCCGGATGCCTTGCGTGGATTGGGCGAGACCTACCTTGCAGCCGGTGAGCCTGCGATGGCGCTGGCTGTGTTTGAGCAATTGCTGGCCAGGAATTCCAAGGATATGGATGCCCTGGAGGGACGAGCACTGGCGCTGGTTTCAATCGGACGGAGAGAGGAGGCAAGAAAGGATATTGAGGTCTTGCTGAAGGTTTCTCCCCCCCGATGGCGCACACTGAATGCGATGGGACTGTTGCTGGATCTGCGCAATGAACGAGAGCGGGCCATGCAGTATTACACCGGAGCGCTGACCCTGCGGCCTGATCACCCGATGATACTGAACAACATGGGCTACTCCATGCTGATGGCGGGTAATTATGTTGCTGCGGAGAAGTACTTCAGGGATGGCTTGCGGACGACGCCGGATGGCTCGCGCCTGCATGCCAACATGGTGCTGTCGATTGCCTGGCAGGGTGATTATGCTCGTGCACTTTCCGAGGCGGTGAGCCGTCAGGCCAAGGAAGAAGCGCTGAACAATATTGGTTACATCGCATTGCTGCGCAAGGACTACAAGGCAGCAATCAGTCACTTCGAGAAGGCAATGGAGGCAAGTCCCCGCTGGTATCCCCGGGCGGCACTCAATCTGGAGCGGGCCCGGGCAGAAGCGGCGAATGCCTTAGCCCAGCTGCCAAACTGACCCGGTTAACGGCTTATTCTCCACACTCCCGCAATGCCGATCAGCATGCCACCCAACATGGCTGCTGTGCCACTCGTGATCATCATCACTCCCCCACCGATGCCGAGCAGGGCAATGAAGTCGCGCCTGCGGGCAACGCGCATCTCCTGACGCAGGGTGCTGAGCTCGCGCAACTGTCGTTCTTGCCATTGACCGTTCTGCCGCATTTGTGTCAGGGCATCGAGTACCAGATCCGGCATGTCGGGCAGGCCGGTAATCAATGCCGGTGCTTGCTCGCTCAACCGTTTGATGAGTGCCGAGGGGCCGATCTGGTCGTTGAGCCAGCGGCTCAACAGTGGGCGACCCAGCGTCCAGATGTCGAGCGCCGGGTACAGGCTGCGGCCCAACCCTTCTACATGTACCAGTGTCTTGATGAGCAGGACCAGCTGTACCGGAATTTCCAGATGGTGTTCGCGCGCCATGTCGAGTACCGCCAGCAGCGTAGGTCCGAACTGGATCTGGTCAATCGGTTTTTCCAGCACCGGCGCAATGATGCGCTGTACCTCGTTGGTGAGCTGGTTAAGGTTGGCCCCTGGGGGCAGCCAGCCGGCACGATGCGCCACCCGGATGATTTCACCGTAGTCACGTGAGACCAGAGCCAGTGCAATGCGGGCAACGGTGAGCTGATCTTCGCGTGCCAGATGGCCAACAATCGCGACATCCAGTGCAATGTAGCGCGGATTGGCCGGGTTGGCAGTTTCCACAAAGACGTTGCCCGGGTGCATGTCGGCATGAAAGAAGTTGTGGTTGAGCAACTGCGTGAAAAAGATGGCGAACCCTTTTTCGGCCAGTTGCTGGCGACTGATGCCCAGTCTGGCAAAGCTGGCATGATCATCGACAGGTACGCCATAAATGCGCTCTGCCACCATGATGTTGGTGGTGCACCAGGCATCGTGAATTTCGGGCACATAGAGCATGTCCGAGTTGAGGAAGTTCTTGCGCATCTGGCGGGTATTGGCGGCTTCGCGCAGAAGATCGGTTTCGTCGAGCAGCGTCTGTTCGTAATCGCGCGCAATGCGGTGCGGATGAAACTGTGCCAGTTGCGGGAAGCTGGCCTCCAGCCAGGCGGTCAGGTCGCGCAGCAACGCCATGTCCTGCCGGATTTGTGCGGCAACGCCAGGGCGCAGGATTTTCACAACGACCTCACGCCCATCGGGCAGGGCAGCGGTATGTACCTGCGCAATGGAGGCAGCCGCCAGGGGCTGCTCGTCAAAGCGGGAAAATCTTTCCTTGAGCGGGGCGTTGAGTTCGGTCTCGACAATGGTCATGGCAATGCGTGACGGAAACGGTGGCACCTGATCCTGCAGCTTCACCAGCTCGTCAAGGATGTTGGCCGGCAGCAGGTCGCGGCGTGTTGCCAGCAGCTGGCCCAGCTTGATGAAGAGCGGACCCAGTTCCTCAAAAGCTTCGCGCAGACGGGCGGGGTGGCGTGCCCGTGCGCCGGCCAGCCACCAGACGGGGTGCAGGCGCAGGAGCATGATCAGCAGTGTGCCGCGAATGCCCGGCGGGGGCGGCAACAAGGTATCGAGTCGATAACGTGCAATAACCGTCCAGATGGCGAGCAGTCGGGGCAGGTGAGTCAGCATTATGTCGGCTCGGTGGTATCAATTTTGCTGACGCGCTTCTTTAGTCGCTCAAGCCGGGCCTCTACGCGTTCAATGTCGGCACGCAGATCCTGGTTGTCGCCAAGATATTCTTCAACTTCCCAGCGCACCGGCACGATTTCCTTTTCTTCACGCAGGTATTCACCGGTGTTGCGCAGGAAAACATTGGCGGTGCGTTTGGCCAGGCCGAACAGGCCCTTCAGGCCCTGCGATACCGGGTGTGACAGCGTGTCGCCAAACACGCGGGCAATGCCGGCGTCCCAGTCGATATCCAGATCGCGCGTCAGTGCGTGCAACTCCTGCACCAGCATGACATCGCCATGCACTTTCACCGGCCCGCCAATAAAGTGCGCATCATTGCTGAGTGCCATTTTCAGCAGTTCGAAGCTGGGCGCTTCGATGGTGGCGTGGGGGTGGCGATCCCCTTCGCTGCGCAAATACACCCCGTCACTCTCCAGCCAGACAAACATGCCCAGTACGGGGCTACGGGTTTCAACATAAAGACGCTTGCCGGCATAGGCCTGCAGGCGTTGAGCGGTGGCAGGGTCCAGCGACAGGGCCTGACGAATCAGGCTTTCCAGTGCTTTCAGTGCCAGTACCTGAGGGAGCGAGGTCACAGCTTGAATCCGCGGTGCAGGGCGACAATGCCGCCGGTGAGGTTGTGGTAATCCGTGCGTTCGAAACCGGCGGTTTCCATCATGCCCTTCAGGGTTTCCTGATCAGGGTGCATGCGGATGGATTCCGCCAGATAACGGTAACTGTCGGCATCCTGGGTGATCATCTTGCCCAGTGCCGGCAGTACGCTGAACGAATAGGCATCATAGGCTTTGGACAGCGGCTCGATCACCGGTTTGGAAAACTCCAGCACCAGCAGACGGCCACCCGGCTTCAGTACGCGGTACATCGACGCCAGCGCCTTGTCCTTGTCGGTTACATTGCGCAGGCCGAAGGAAATGGTGAGCAGATCGAAGGTGTTGTCGGCAAACGGCAGGCACTCGGCATTGGCCTGCACAAACTCCAGATTCTGCGTAAGGCCGGTATCAATCAGGCGATCACGTCCCACGCCCAGCATGGAGGCATTGATGTCGGACAGTATGACCTTGCCGCTAGGGCCGACACGCTTGCTGAAGGCCTTGGCCAGATCGCCCGTGCCGCCGGCAATGTCGAGCACCTGCTGACCAGGACGGACACCGGCCATTTCAATGGTGTAGCGCTTCCACAGGCGATGAATGCCGAATGACATGAGGTCATTCATGACGTCGTAGCGGGCGGCCACGGAATGAAAAACCTCGGCGACTTTCTTTGCCTTTTCGGTGGCAGCAACGGTCTGGTAGCCGAAGTGCGTGGTGCCTTCGGGCGTTACGGGGGGAGTGGGTTTCTGGTCAGACATGATGGCGTCGTCAGCAACGGAGCTGGCATTGTCGACCGGCCCCGTCAATGGTGCAAGCCGGAAAGGCTGGTGGTTTGCGTCAGATCAGGGATTGAACGGGTCTGGCGTGCCGGCACAGAGGGCGTCAACGATGGCGCGTTCCTTGCCGATGAACTGGTTGAGGAAGTCCTGCGCAGATCCCATCGGGCGCATGACGGCAAAGCCACGGTCCAGAAAGTCGTAGAGGCCGCCAAGGCCGGCCATTTTGGCGGGACGGTGGGCAATCTTGAAGGTGGCATAGATCACGCGGGAACGCACATAGCGGTCCAGACCGCCGCCCAGTTCGGCCAGCAGATCAAGCTGGTGGTGGCGTGCCGCCTGATAGTCGCAGGCCCGGTAGGCTTCGATGACGGCTGCCTCGGTGATGTCGGTGACCCCCATCGTTTCGAACAGCATGGTGGTGAGGGCTTCATCCAGCTCGCCGGTGATGGCATTCAGCTCCAGCGCTACGGCCGAGGTGCGCATGACCGAATCAGGCAGAAGGCGGGTGGCAATGGGCAGGGCGCGCTCCACTTCGCGGGCCAGCTCGGTCAGGTCCAGACCGCCATAGAGGTCACTGAGGAAAAACTGGGTGACTTCACGGTAACGGGGGTCTTCCAGAAAGTCGGCATGGGTACGGGTGAGGCGGCCGGCCAGCCATTTTTGCAGGGTGACAAACTTGTCCTGAAAGATCGCGTCATGATGCCCGCGCCAGGCACGGTAGCGGCCCAGCTCGTAACGCATTTCGTCAGCAAGCGTCTTGATGTCTTCCTTGCGCAGGGGCTGGCCTTCCGGGGTGTAGACAAGATCGGGGGTCTGGGGGCCGGTGCTGGCTGCGTTCATCGAGGACTCCATGTGCTGGTTTTAACAGATTGATCTGCAAGGAAAAAATATTTCCGGAACATCAGGGCATGCCTGCTCGTGCAGGGACGGGAGAATTGTACTGTGTGGCTGGCCTGATGGGCAGCTCCCCCGGTGTCAGGACCGTGAGGAAATGTGACCGTCTGGCGGATAATGCCTGGTGCAGCAGGAGTGACTCAGGGAGTAAACGTCTGTACCCCGGGGGCCTTGGTCGCCGTCGCTTGCAGGTAAGCGGCCCAGAGTTGCTCCCGGTGCAGGCAGAGATGCCGCAGGGTATCCCAGCTGTACAGGCCGGTATTGTGGCCATCCGAAAACACGAGGCGCACGGCGTAATTGCCGACAGGCTCGATGCCGGTGATTGTCACCTGCTGTTTTTGCAGAGGCAGAACGCCGCCGCGTCCGTCATGACCCTGAACCTCGGCGGATGGCGAGTGCACGCGAAGGAGCTCGGCGCTGAGAGTGAACGTGCCATCGTCCCAGGTCAGGACGAGCTCGCGCTCGGTTTTGCGGTAGCGCAGTTCAGTCGGTTGCATAGGTCAGGGGTGCTGGTGTCGGAGCATGGCACCGGCACAGGTTATGCCGGCGCCATGCGGGTTGATCAGAGAATGAACCGGCTCAGGTCTTCATCCTGTACCAGTCCGCCCAGATGCTGTTCTACATCGGCCGCAGTAATCGACAGGACCTTGTCGTGATGCTCGGCCGCAAGATCGGCAGCATCGAAGGAAATGTCTTCCAGCAGTTTCTCCAGTACCGTGTGCAAGCGGCGAGCACCGATGTTCTCGGTGCGTTCGTTCACCTGCCAGGCGATTTCGGCCAGGCGCTTTACGCAGTCCGGTGTGAACTCGATGCCAAGCCCTTCGGCCGCCAGCAGCGCCTGGTATTGCTGTGTCAGCGAGAAATGCGGCTCGGTCAGGATGCGCTCGAAGTCGGATGGCGACAGCGCTTCCAGTTCGACACGAATCGGCAGGCGGCCCTGCAACTCCGGGATCAGATCCGACGGACGCGACAGGTGGAATGCGCCGGAAGCAATGAACAGGATGTGATCCGTTTTCACCATGCCGTATTTGGTGTTCACGGTGCAGCCCTCGATAAGCGGCAGCAGGTCGCGTTGCACGCCTTCGCGCGAAACGTCGGTTCCCCCGTGGCTGTCGCCACGACGGCAAACCTTGTCAATCTCATCAAGAAAGACGATGCCGTTCTGCTCGACTGCATGCAGGGCTTTTGCCTTGATTTCTTCCTCGTTAAGCAGTTTGCCGGCTTCGTCTTCCTGCAGGCGCTTAAAGGCTTCTTTCACCTTAATACGCTGACTCTGGCGCTTGCCCTGGCCCATGCTGGAGAACAGGTTTTGCAGCTGGCTGGTCATGTCTTCCATGCCGGGAGGCGCCATGATGTTCACACCCATGGCGGCTTGCGGCAGATCGATTTCAATCTCACGGTCGTCCAGCTCGCCTTCGCGCAGTTTCTTGCGGAAAATCTGCCGGGTAGAGTTGTCGGTCCTGTTGCTGTCAGTGCCGTCGCCAACACGTGCCGGTGGCAACAGTGCATCAAGAATGCGTTCTTCGGCCGACTCAAAGGCACGATGCTCCACCTTGTGCATTTCCTGTTCGCGCGTCATTTTCAGCGCCATGTCAGCGAGGTCGCGAATGATCGTTTCGACATCGCGGCCGACATAACCGACTTCGGTGAACTTGGTGGCTTCGACCTTGATGAAAGGGGCGTTGGCAAGCCGAGCCAGGCGGCGGGCAATTTCGGTTTTGCCAACACCGGTGGGGCCGATCATCAGGATGTTTTTCGGCGACACTTCATTGCGCTGTGCTTCGGGCAGCTGCATGCGGCGCCAGCGGTTGCGCAGGGCCAGAGCCACGGCACGCTTGGCGGCACTCTGGCCAACAATATGACGATCAAGTTCATGCACGATTTCGCGCGGCGTCATCTGGCTCATGCCGTTTCTCCGTTTTTTGCCGGTTCGGCCTCAAGCGTTTCGATCATGAAATTGTGGTTGGTGTACACACAAATATCGCCGGCGATGGTCAGGGACTTTTCCACAATGGTGCGGGCATCCAGATCGGTGTTTTCCACCAGGGCGCGTGCGGCGGCCATGGCGTAGTTGCCGCCCGATCCGATGGCGAGCACGCCTTCCTCGGGCTCGAGCACGTCACCGTTGCCGGTAATGATGAGCGAGGCGGTCTTGTCGGCGACCACCAGCATAGCCTCCAGGCGGCGCAGGGTGCGATCCGTGCGCCAGTCCTTGGCCAGCTCGACCGCAGCCCGCAACAGATGGCCGGAGTGCTTCTGCAGCTTGGCTTCGAAATAGTCAAAAAGGGTAAAGGCATCGGCCGTGCCACCGGCAAAGCCGGCAATGACCTGATTGTTGTAAAGACGGCGAACCTTGCGGGCCTTGCCCTTCATGACGGTGTTGCCGAGAGAAACCTGGCCGTCGCCGCCGAGGGCGACGAGATTGCCACGGCGGACGGATACGATGGTGGTCACGGTGACCTCTGTGTGGACGATGGATCGTTCACACAAGATGGTGACGCCCGGCAGGAATTCAAGCGGGCGGCTGTGGATCAGTTCTGCTTGAGGATCAGCGTGTCCACGCCATTGGCGCGCAGGCTGCCGCGCGCCGCCTGCGCCGCTTCCTTGCCCTTGAGGGGGCCTACGACCACCCGATACCAGTCATCCCCCGGCTTGACGGTGACTTTGAGGGTTTTGACAGGTAGCCCCAGCAGCAGCACCTCGGCGCGGCGGCGATCGGCTTCACGCTCGCTGCGGAAGGAGCCTGCCTGCAGCACATACGGGGTGCGGTCGCCCAGTTCCGCCGGCTTGACCTGGGTGGCAGCCTGGCTGGCCGCTTCTGACGTCTTTTTGCTGGGCAGCACTTCCTGATTGGGCAGCAGGGTATAGAAATCAAAGCGTGGCTCTTCACCCGGACCATCCGCCGGATTCGGGGCGGTATTGGCGGGCAGTTCGGCCTCGGCCGTGGCGGCAGCCTTGTTTGCCTTTGCGGCAACGGATGCCGGCTCGGGCCGGTGTTCCCAGAGATACATCAGGAACGCGACAAACAGGCCAATCATCAGGCCTGCCGTCAGCAACAGCCAACCGGGCGCCCCGCTTTTCGGCGCTTTCCGGGGGGGCGGATTCCGGCTGGCGCCCTGGGTTTTCTTGCGCGCCGGTTTGGCGGGGGCTTTTGCGCGGGCCATGACCTTACATTTTCTCCGGAGCAGATACACCCAGCAGGCCAAGACCATTGGCAATAACCAGTTTTACGGCCAGTGCCAGGGTCAGGCGGGCATTACGTGCGCGCGCATCATCCACCAGCACCTTGTTGCCGTTGTACCAGGTGTGGAAGTCCTGGGCGAGGTCGCGCAAGGCGTAGGTGAGCTGGTGTGGCGCACGATTGCGCGCGGCATTGGCCACCATTTCCGGCCACGCTGCCAGACGCTTCAGCAGGTCATCCACGTTGCTTTCCGGTAGTTCGGCCAGGGCTGCAAAGCCGGCATCGGCATCATGGGTCAGGCCGCGCTCTGTCAGTTCGCGGAACATGCTGGCGACACGTGCATGCGCGTACTGCAGGTAATAGACGGGATTGTCCGCACTCTGCGAGCGGGCGAGGTCGATATCAAATTCCAGATGCTGTTCTGGCGAACGGGTGAGATAGAAAAAGCGGGTGGCATCGTTGCCGGCTTCCTCGATCAGCTGCGCCAGCGTCACAAAATTACCGGAGCGCTTGCCCATTTTTCCGGAGGACAGGGTCACGAACTGGATCAGCGCAACATGGAACTTGTCACCCTGGCCGGTGAGAGCTTCGATGGCTGCACGTACACGGGCAATGTAGCCATGGTGGTCGGCGCCCCAGACATCAATCAGCGTATCAAAGCCGCGGCTCAGTTTTTCCAGATGATAGGCAACGTCGGCAGCAAAATAAGTGTGCAGGCCGTTGTCACGCACCAGCACGCGGTCTTTTTCGTCGCCCAATTTTGAGGTGGCCAGCCAGGTGGCGCCGTCCTTCATGTAGACATGGCCACGCTCGGTCAGCAGCGTGATGGCTTTTTCAATCGCGCCATTGTCCATCAGGCTGCGTTCAGAGAACCATTGGTCAAAGTGCACGTTGAACGCATCCAGCGTGGCACGAATGCTGTCGAGCTGTGCATTCAGGCCGAAGTCCTGCACGGCACGATAGTTTTCTTCACCCAGCAGCAACTGCACGCGCTGGATTACGGCATCGATGTAGTCTTCTTTCTGCGTCTTGATGTCATCAGTATCGCCCTCCGGATCGTCCGGCAGGCCATCAATGATTTCAGAAAACTCGTTGAAGTATTTCATGCCGGCCTGCACGAACAGGTCCGTGCCGCAGACTTTTACATAGTCGGCAGGATAGGCGCGCGAGGGAATCCGCACTGTTTCCCCGGCGGCTTCGAGATAGCGCAGATACACGGACACGGCGAGTACATCGGCCTGACGACCGGCATCATTGATGTAGTACTCGCGATGCACCTTGTAGCCGGTTGCTGCAAGAATGGTTGCCAGTGCCGAGCCGTAAGCCGCGCCACGGCCATGACCGACATGCATCGGGCCGGTTGGGTTGGCAGACACAAACTCCAGCAATACTTTTTCACCATGACCGATATCGGGTGATGAAAATGCCGTCACATCATCAAGAATGCTGCGCACGACAGCAAAGCGGCTGTCGGCTGAGAGGAAGAAGTTGATGAAGCCGGGGCCGGCAATCTCGACCTTGCTCACGATGGCGCTGGCCGGCAGGGCAGCGACCAGCTGCTCGGCGATGTCCCGGGGCTTCTTGCCGGCGGCCTTGGCCGACGCCAGGGCGATGTTGCTGGCCCAGTCGCCATGCGAAGGGTCGCGGGTGCGCTCGAACTGCAGGGCCGGTTCAAAATCGGCGGGCAGGGTGCCACTGGCCTTGAGGGTGGCGAGGGCGTGCGTAAGCAGTGATTCGAGCTGGGCTTTCATGCGGCAACCGGTGCAACGGGAAAATAGGAGGCGCGATTGTAGCGAAGGTGAGCCGGAAACCCTACCGCTTACGACAGATCCTGCGGATCAACATCGACAGACCAGCGCACCTTGCGCGCCCCGGGCAGGGATTCGATCAGGGGTACCAGTGTGGTGACCAGTTCCCTCAAGGGTGCCCTTTGCGGGCATTGCAGCAGCAGATGGGCGCGGAAACGTCCGGCACGCCGCTCCATCGGCGCGGGCACCGGGCCCCAGCGCTGCACTTCCGGGCGCCCCAGTGACTCGGCGGCGTCCATGATGGCTTGCAGGAACGCTGCTGGCAGCTCGGCCTGTGTGGCTTCGGCCCGGATCAGCACGAGAAAGCCGTGGGGTGGAAATGACAGCAGGCGACGCTCGGCCAGTGCCCGCTCGGCAAAGGCGGGGTAGCCCTGGGTGATGAGTTCGTGAATCAGCGGGTGTTCCGGCTGATGGGTTTGCAGCAGTACCAGCCCCGGACGTTCAGCCCGGCCTGCGCGGCCTGCCACCTGCAGGATCAGTTGCGCCGTATGCTCGGAGGCACGGAAATCAGCCCCGAACAGTCCCCCGTCCATATCCAGCAATGCCACAAGCGTGACCAGGGGAAAGTGGTGGCCCTTGGCCAGCATCTGGGTGCCAACGAGTATGGCGGCCTTGCTGTCATGAATGGCCGTAGTCAGATTGGCCAGTGCATCCTTGCGCCGTGTGCTGTCACGGTCGACCCGGAACAGCGGAACGTCCGGAAACTGTGCCCGCAACAGGTCTTCCACCCGCTCCGTGCCCAGCCCTATCGGGCGCAGGTCGGTCGAGCCGCAAGAAGGGCAGGCACGTGGTGGTGGACCTTCGGCACCGCAGTGATGACAGTGCAGGCGGACCGGATTGCGGTGCAGGGTCGGACGCGCATCGCAGCGTCGGCATTGCGCATGCCAGCCACAGTCATGGCAAAGCAGTACCGGTGCATACCCACGCCGATTGAGAAAGACCAGTACCTGTTCGTCCTTCTTAAGGGTGGCCGCCATCGCCTTTAGCAGGCTGTCGGTAAAGCCTTCCCGCGTCGGCTGATGCCGCAGGTCAATCAGCTTGAAGACTGGCTCCTGCGCACCCGCAGCCCGCTCCTTCAGGCGGAGCAGTTCATAACGGCCGCTCGTGGCGTTGGCCAGCGATTCCAGTGCTGGTGTGGCGGACCCCAGCACAATCGGGATTCCTTCCAGCTGGGCACGGCGCACGGCGAGATCACGCGCGTGATAGCGGAAGCCTTCGTGCTGCTTGAACGAGAGATCATGCTCTTCGTCCACGATCAGCAGACCTGGGCGTGCCAGGGGTGTAAACACCGCAGAACGTGTACCGATCACAATGCCGGCACGCCCCGAGCGCGCAGCGCGCCAGGCATCCATGCGCTCACGCTCATTGCGGCCTGAGTGCAGCACGGCAATCTCGGTCTGGAAGCGGGCACGGAAGCGCGCCACGGTTTGCGGTGTCAGGCCGATTTCCGGCACCAGCACCAGTGCCTGCTCGCCTCGTGCCAGTGTTGCCGCAATGGCCTG
Source organism: Moraxellaceae bacterium (assembly GCA_049655345.1). GTDB lineage: Bacteria > Pseudomonadota > Gammaproteobacteria > Pseudomonadales > Moraxellaceae > UBA2031. The sequence goes on along the minus strand of JBASJP010000294.1, from coordinate 16,552 downwards.
CAGGTAAACCTCGGTCTTGCCGGAGCCGGTAGTGCCAAACAAAAGAAAAGGCTGAAAGTGCCCCAGATGATCGATGACGGCGCTAACGGCCGTTTGCTGTTCATTGCTGAGCGACAGCGGTGGTTCGCGCAGGGAGGCACTCGCCTGTTCGTTGGCAGGAGGCGCCAGTGTCACGCACTCCACCAGCCCTTTCTTTTCCAGTGCCAGCAGGGTGGGGCGCTCAACACCCAGACCATTGAGCAGTGGCGGAATCATGCCCTGCGGATGCTCACGCAGCGTGGTCAGCGCGGCGACCTGTTTCGGCGCCCGCTTGATGGTGCCGTCCAATGGATACAGTTGCCCGAGCCTGGTGGCTTGCCAGCGTGTTTCACCCGGCGCGGCCAGTGGCTCGCCCTGGCGCAGCAGTACCGTCAGGGCAGTGTCAAACACTTCACCCACAGGATGCTGGTAATAGTCCGCCGCCCAGCGCAGCAGCCGGAACAGGCTGTCCGGCAGCACCGGTTCACTGTCGATGGCTTCGTCGGCGGGGCGCAGTTTCGCTTCGTCGTATGACGCCTGCTCATTGACGGCCAGCACAATGCCCAGCAGCGACTGTTTGCCAAACGGCACGCGCACACGTGCACCCACCGGCGGGGGCGGGTCCATCTTGGCGGGCAGAATGTAATCGAAGGTCTGGCGCAGCGGGGAAGGCAGGGCCAGTTGCAGGTAGCGCCGGGTCATGAGGCAGAGCTTATCAGGTTAGACCGGCCGGAGTTGCATCAGGCCGGCCGATACAGCCCCATCGGAGCCGCTGCGCCACGCTGGGCCACTTCATGCATGTAGGTCAGTGACTGGCCGATGCGCTCAGCCCGCTCGATCCAGCCGGCGGCAAGCTCAGGCGGTATCTCGGCATTCACGATCTCGTGAAACAGCGCCAGCCAGTCCGTCAGCAGGGCAGGGGTGAACCCTGCCTCATTGTGTTTGCGCGCTACCGCATATGAGTAGTCGATATAGCGCTTGCCGCCCAGCGTCACCCACCAGAAATGGGTGAGGATTTCCTTGTGCGAGGCCCAGTCATGCACGCCGGTAAACGGCGCCTGCAGCGTGGGGTGGGTCTGAACGCGTTCATAGAAGACGTCAACAACCCGGGCGACCCGGTCACGTCCGATAGCGTCGGCAATGTCCTGCATGATGGTGGTCCTGTGGCAGCGGCATTCGTTGATTCATGGAGATGCCATGAGGCCGGCATTCTACGTCAGGGGAAGAGCGCGTGCCTGACACAGGTCAGGTGGCGGACAGACTCTTGGTTGGAAGGATCGTTTCTGTTAGGATTCGCGCCCTTGTTGTGCCTGGCTCCGACGAAGAGACTGTCGGGGTGGGCCAAAAGAGAGTGTGTCTGTCGTTCCTGCCATGGCCTTGCCAACGCAGGGGGGCGACGGCCCATTAACCATTCTCTGGAGAAAAACCATGAAAGCCGGCATTCATCCCGCATACGCTGAAATCACCGCAACCTGCTCCTGTGGCAACGTGATCACCACTCGTTCCACCATGGGCAAGAACATCCACCTCGACGTCTGCGGCGCCTGCCACCCGTTCTACACAGGCACCCAGAAAGTTGTGGATACTGGCGGTCGTATCGACAAGTTCAAGCAGCGCTTTGGCGCTCGCAGCTTCAAGAAGGCCTGATCCTTCGCGATGCAATAAAAAAGCCGGCTTTTGCCGGCTTTTTTATTGGTTGGCCAGTATCAGAAAACCTCTTCCGGGGCGGCCTGTGGCTCTGCTGCCGGGTCTGCAGCCGGACTGCCGGCGGGCGGGGCGGCCGGCAGCTTTTCCACCTGCAGCCAGTCAATATAGCCATCCGGGTCATCATCGCTGGTGCGCAGGCCGGTGCTCATGCTGATCCGGACAGGAACCAGGCCCGAGGGTAGCCCCGGGTGAAACTCCGCCGTGCCTGCAAGAGCCGGCCCCATGAAACCGTTCCAGAGCGGAAGGGCGGCATAACCACCGTACTCCATGCGCCCCAGCGTTTTGGGCTGGTCAAAGCCAACCCAGGTCACGGCCACTACCTTGCCACCAAACCCCGCAAACCAGGCGTCCTTGGCATCATTGGTGGTGCCCGTCTTGCCCGCCAGATCGCCCCGGCCCAGGCTCAGGGCAGAACGGCCAGTGCCACGAACCACAACATCCCTCAGTATCGACTGTGTTTGCCAGGCGGCACGCGCACTCATGATGCGTGACGCTACCGGGTAGTTCGGTACAAAAGGCATGGCCGGTGCCGGAGGCTCGGTGACGGTGATTGATGCTCCTTCCCCGGTGATTTCCGCAGGGACCGGCTCTGGTGCGGGCTCAGTTGGCTGCACAGGATTCTCGCACTCCCGACAGACCCGCTCGGGGTTGGCCTGGAACAGTACTTTCCCCTTGTTGTCTTCTACGCGCGCAATGAAATAAGGCGTGACATGAAAGCCGCCATTGGCAAAGGCGGCGTATGCCGCGGCCATTTGCACCGGCAGGACCTCGGCAGAGCCCAGTGCCAGGGTCAGGTTCCGCTGCATGCGATCCCGGGGAAAGCCGAAACGGGACATGTAGCTTCTGGCATTGTCCACGCCAACGGCCTGCAGCAAACGGATGGAGACCATGTTGCGCGACAGGTAGAGGCCGCGCCGCAGACGGATCGGACCGTAGAACTCGCCATCCGAGTTGCTGGGCCGCCATGCGGTATCACCTTCCCCAAAGCTGATGGGGGAGTCATTGATCAGGGTGGCAGGTGTGTAACCACGCTCCAGTGCCAGAGAGTAAATGAAGGGTTTCAGCGTGGAGCCTGCCTGGCGCCAGCCCTGCAGGGAGCGATTGAACTTGCTCTCGGTAAAGTCGAACCCGCCGACCACGGCCTCTATGGCTCCCGTGTCCTGATGCAGGGCAATCAGCTGGCCCTGAACGCTTGGCACCTGTGTCAGCTCCCAGCCGCCTGATGCCCGCGGCCTGACACGGACAATGTCATCAATCTTCAGGATGTCTGCGGCTTTTTTGGGTGAGGGGCCGATCTGGTTGACGCTGACATACGGCCGGGCCCAGCGCATGGCCTCCCAGTCCAGCTCCAGCTCGGTACCGTTTTTCAGTACGGCGGTTGCGCCAGTGTCGTGTACGGCCGTGATGCGGGCAGCCTGCAGTCCGCCAATCGGATACCGGATAGCCAGCTCGTTGGCCCCCGATGCCTCGGCACCACGCCAGCCATGACGCCGGTCATACGCCAGCAGCCCATTGATCACCGCCTGCGACGCTGCATTCTGTCGTGATGCACTGACGGTGGTGTAGACCTTGTAGCCAGAGCTGTAGATGCCCTCGCCAAAGCGTTTCACCAGCTCTTCACGTACCATTTCTGCAAGCCAGGGTGCATTGACCTCGGCAAATGTGGCACGGAAGTTGAGGCCCACCGGAGCTTTGATGGCCCTGTCATAGTCATCCTGACGGATGTAACCCAGCTCAAACATGCGTCCTAGTATCCAGTCGCGACGGATCATGGCGCGCTTGGGATTGTTGACCGGATTGTACTTGGAGGGAGCTTTGGGCAGGCCGGCGATCATGGCAATCTCGGCGAGCGACAACTCATTGATTTTCTTGTTGTAATAGACTTGGGCGGCGGCCCCGATGCCATACGCGCGATGACCCAGGAAGATCTTGTTGACGTAGAGCGTCATGATTTCCTGCTTGGTCAGGGAGTCCTCGATGTCCTTCGCCAGCAGCAATTCGGTGAACTTGCGGCTGAACGTGCGCTCATGGCTCAGGAAATAGTTCTTGGCCACCTGCATGGTGATGGTGGAGCCTCCGGACTGGATGCCGCCGGTGCGGGCGATATCGACAAATGCCCTGGCAAGCCCCTTGTAGTTGATGCCTTCGTGCTCAAAAAAACGATCGTCCTCTGCTGCCAGAATGGCCTTGATGAAAAGCGGGGGAATTTGCTCGTAGGTCAGGGGGGTGGTGTGCTTTTCCCCGAACTCGGCGACAAGGCGGCCGTCCCGCGAAAGCACCTGCAGCGGCGTCTCGAAGCGTACTTCTTTCAGATGGTCGGTATCCGGTAGCTGCGGGGCCAGATAAAGGTACAGGCCGGCAAGAATGAGCAGCAAGCCACAAAACGGGAAGGCCAAAACAGCGACAATATGCTCACGCCGACCGGCTTCTTTCAGAATTCTCATTGTTAATCAACTGGTTGCGTGGTTTCTGGGGGCTTTAGCCGGGGTTGGTCGCCATTATAAGCGAAAGCGGCACTTGTACAGCAATTGCGCTCGTGCTAAGACTAGTATTTAATGTAGTTGTATATGAATGTGACGTAAGTGCACATTTTCCATAGAAAAAATAAAAGGGAATCCCATCGTGCTGCCCTTCCTTCAGAAAAAAACCTCGGCGTTGCTCGGGCTGGACATAAGTTCCACCTCGGTCAAGTTGCTGGAGCTGAGCCGGCAAGGTGACCGCTACCGCGTGGAGTCATACGGGGTGGAGCCCCTGCCGCAAAATGCGGTGGTCGAAAAGAACATCAACGATGTCGAGGGTGTCGGGGAGGCTATCAAGAAGCTGATTGCCCGTGCCAAGCCTCAGGCCAAGCAGGCAGCTGTTGCTGTTGCGGGCTCTGCCGTCATCACCAAGATCATCGAAATGGATGCCGGCCTGAGTGATGACGAGCGCGAGTCGCAGATTCGTCTGGAGGCAGACCAGTACATCCCTTACCCGATGGAAGAAGTCAGCATTGACTTCGAGGTGGTTGAACCCCTCGAAAACAATCCGTCGCGCGTGAGCGTGCTGCTGGCGGCATCCCGTAATGAAAATGTCGAGTTGCGTGTGGATGCGCTCGAGATTGGTGGTCTGGTGGCCAAGGTTGTGGATGTCGAGGCCTACGCCATGGAGCGCGCCTTCAGCCTGATCGGGGATTCCATCTCCAGTGGTCCTGAAGGCACCGTGGCGATCATTGATGTTGGCGCTACCATGACCACAATGAATGTGGTGAATGATGGCAAGATCATCTATACCCGTGAGCAGCTTTTTGGTGGCAAGCAACTGACAGAAGAGATTCAGCGCCGTTACGGCCTGTCATTTGAAGAAGCCGGCATGGCCAAGAAGCAGGGCGGTCTGCCGGACGACTACGAGTCCGAAGTGTTGCGCCCCTTCATGGATGCGGTGGTTCAGCAGGTTACCCGTTCACTGCAGTTTTTCTTCTCGTCCAGTGCTTACAACGATGTGGATCATATCGTTCTGGCAGGGGGCACGGCCTCTATCGAGGGGCTGGCCGGCATGGTGCAGGAAAAGCTTGGTACGCCAGTGACGGTTGCCAATCCGTTCATGAATATGTCCCTGTCCCCCAAGGTCAACGCAGCCGCGATCGCGAATGATGCGCCATCGCTGATGATTGCGTGCGGTCTTGCCCTGAGGAGTTTTGACTGATGGCAAAGATCAACCTACTCCCCTGGCGACAGGAACTTCGCAAGCAGAAGCAGCAGGAGTTTGTCGCAATTGTTCTTGCTGTGGTGGGTCTTGCGGTCGGTATGGTGCTGTTTGCACACATGGCCTTGTCCAAGCAAGTCAGTGACCAGCTTGAGCGCAACAGTTACATCAAGGCAGAAATTGCCACGCTGGATACGCAAATCACGGAAATCGACGAGTTGCAGCGTCGCCGGGAAGAGCTGCTGGCACGCATGAAGGTAATTCAGGACCTGCAGGGACACCGCCCTGTGATTGTGCGTGTTTTTGACGAGTTTGTGCGGGCCATGCCGGATGGCGTGTATTTCCGCACAATCGAACGAAAGGGCAACGCGTTCACGATTGTCGGTGTGGCGGAAAGTGCCAATCAGGTGTCAGGCCTGATGCGTAATCTGGAGTCCTCACAGTGGTTCAAGAATCCGGTGCTGTCCAAGGTGGAGGCGGAGAAGGCTGCGCAAACTGGTGTGCCAGTCAAGACAAAGACATCTCCCTCTGCCCCGCCTGTCGGCAACATATTTGCGCTGACAGTAGCACTTGAGGCGCCAGAGTCGGCTGCGGAGGGAGAGGTGGTCGATGCCAAGAAGACGGCTGCTCCGGGCAAGGGAGAGGCGAAAAAATGAAAGGCATGAATGATCTTAAAAGTCTTGACCTTCAGGAGTTGATGAACACCCTCAATACCCTGGATCCCCAGAACGTTGGCTCCTGGCCAACGCCTGTCAAGCTTGTTCTTTATGTGCTGGTCTTTGTGGGGGTGCTGGTGCTGGGCTACATGTTTGATCTTTCAAGCATCCGCGCCAGCCTGACCACTGGCGAGCAGGAGCAGCAGACGCTGCTGGGCGAGTTCGAGGCCAAGGTGTTCAAGGCCCAGAATCTTGAAACCTACAAGCTCCAGCTCAAGGACATGGAGGACTCCTTCGGTGCGCTGCTGCGCCAGTTGCCGCAGGATACAGAGGTCCCCGGCCTGCTTGAGGACATTACCCACACCGGGCTTGGCAGTGGTCTTGAGTTTGAGGCCATTGATCTTGGAACCGAGACAGCAAAAGACTTTTATGCCGAGCAACCGATCAGCATCAAGGTGACGGGCGATTATCATGCCTTTGGCGCATTTGTCAGCGGGATTTCGGCATTGCCCCGTATTGTTACGCTGCATGAATTTACGATTGGTCCAAAGCCTAGCACCAGTACACGAAAGGATGATGACGGTGGCGCGCCTGTATTGGTTATGTCGATTTTAGCCAAGACATATCGCTACAATGACAGTCCGCCTGCTGCTGAGCAGTCCGCTGCAAGTAAAAACAAAGCGGTGGCCAATACGAGTGCGCCTGATGCAGCAGGAGGTGTGAAGTGAGTCCGCTTCGTTTGATGGCACTGAGTGTGCTGCCCTTGCTGATGCTTGGTGGTTGCTCTGCGAGCTTTGAGGATGTCCGGGCCCAGATGGAGGCAATTCGTCAAAAGCCACGTGGCACTGTCGAGCCGCCACCCGAGTTTACGCCGATGCCGACATTCACCTATGCAGCACACCAGTTGCGTAGCCCGTTTGCACCGCCCATCAGTGCCGAACAACTGTTGATGAGCAGCGGCAAGAAAGTGGAGCCGGACCTGAGTCGTCCCCAGGAGTATCTGGAGCGGTTCAGTCTGGAGGCGTTGCGTTTCCGTGGCGCCATGCAACGGCCTGGTGGTCCGCTGTTTGCCCTTATCGAAGATGGTGATGGCGGAGTGCAGCGTGTGAAGGTGGGCAGCTACCTGGGCAAGAACCACGGTCAGATTGTGGAGGTTGCTCCCAATCTGGTTTCGATCATTGAAATCGTACCTGACGGTCGTGATGGGTGGGTGGAACGTCCCCGTAGCCTGTCACTGAGCGAATGATTAACGAGCCGGTACTCGTGGAGATTGCAAGCATGAATAAAATCAATAACTACGCAGCCAGGAACAATAATATGTTGATGCGCTGGATCAGGGTTGCCGTTATCGGCCTGGGTGTAATGGCGGGTTCGGTGACTGCAGCCGAGCGTGTTGCGCTTGAGCAGGTGGACTCGGTTGTGTTGCCGGGAGATGAGGTTGAAGTGCGTCTCGGCTTTGACGGGGATGCCCCGGTACCGGTTGACTACAAGATCGACAAGCCTGCCCGTATCGTTTTTGACTTGCCGGGTGTCCGCAGCGGCTTGCCAGGAAAGTATTTCAATCTGGGCAATGGCAATGCGCGCAGCCTGACGGTGGTTGATGGCGGTGATCGCAGTCGCGTCATCATCAACCTCACAGAGTTGAGCGGATACAGCACTCGTGTCGAAGGTAACCAGCTGTATATCAATCTGGGCAAGTCCCAGGTGGGCAGACAAGCCAAGGCTGCTCCTGTGGCCAATGTGGCTGCTATTGCTGCCAAGACCAGCAAGCCCCAGGGTGTCAGTGCAGTGGATTTCCGCCGCGGTGACCAGGGCGATGGTCAGGTGCTGGTAGAGCTTTCCCAGGGGTCTACTCCTGTGGATGTGCAGCAACAGGGTAACCGGATCATTGCCAAGTTCATTGGTGCCAAGGTTCCGGACAGCCTGCGCCGTCGTCTGGATGTCACCGACTTTGCGACACCAGTCAAGTCGATTGATGCCTTTAATGAAGGCGCTGACGGCATGATGGTCATTCAGCCGGAAGGCGAGTTTGAGTACCTGGCCTATCAGACAGACAGCAAGCTCACCATCAGCGTCAAACCGGTGACGCGTGAAGACAAGCGCAAGCAGAAGGATTTTGCCTACTCGGGTGAAAAGCTGTCGCTGAACTTCCAGGACATCGAAGTGCGTTCGGTGTTGCAGCTGATTGCGGACTTTACGTCGCTTAATCTGGTCGCCAGTGACTCGGTAAGTGGCAAGATCACCCTGCGACTGCAGAATGTGCCGTGGGATCAGGCACTGGACCTGATTCTCAAGACCAAGGGGCTGGACAAGCGCACCATCGGCAATGTGATGCTGGTTGCACCTGCGGATGAAATTGCGGCTCGTGAGCGCCTGGAAATGGAAAGCAACAACCAGTCAGAGAAGCTGGCTGCCTTGCGCTCCGAGTTTGTGCAGGTGAACTACGCCAAGGCTTCCGACATGCTGGGCCTGATCAATGGCCCGAGCAAACTGCTCTCGGAGCGTGGCTCGGCCTCCGTGGATTCCCGTACCAATACCCTGATCATTCTGGACACGCCGAAGCGTATTGAAGAAATCCGTGATGTGGTGACCCGTCTGGATGTGCCCATCAAGCAGGTAATGATCGAGGCGCGCATCGTGCTCGCAACCACGGATTTTGCCAAGGAACTTGGCGTGAAGTGGGGCGTGACACGTGATGACCAGCAGGGCAAGCGTCGTTACGTGACCGGCGGTACGCATCAGACACTGGTTGAGACACAGTTCGCCAGTGAACTTAAAAGTAAAACACTGGGCGGCGTTGACTACATCGTTCGTGAATATGAACTGGAAACCCCGACGGATCTGGTGGTTGACATGGGGGTTACTGGCGCCGGTGCGACTTCGTTGGCCGTAGGCCTTATTGACTCTGATAATCTGCTGCTGGATCTGGAGCTGTCTGCCCTGCAGTCCGATGGTAATGGCGAAATTGTAGCCACACCAAAGGTGCTGACAGCGGACAAGCAAAAGGCCCGTATCGCTGCCGGTACCCAGATTCCCTACCTGGAAGCCTCCTCTTCCGGTGCGACATCGACCCGCTTCATCAATGCCGAGCTCAGTCTGGAAGTGTCACCGAGCATTACACCGGATGGCCGCATCAACATGGAGTTGCTGGTTAACAATGACAGCATCGGTGAGATCCTGCCGAGTGGCCTTGTGACAATTGATACCAATCGTGTGGCAACCAATGTACTGGTGAATGATGGCCAGACAGTTGTTCTCGGCGGTATCTTCAAGACGGAAAATGCCAAGGGTGTCACCAAGACTCCGTTCCTGGGTGACATTCCTTACCTGGGTCGTCTGTTCCGCAAGGACGTGACACGTACCAACAAGCAGGAACTGCTGATCTTCGTGACCCCGCGTCTGGCGACCGATGCTCTGGCAGCAGCCAAGTAATCTGAAGGTGTTGGCCGCGTTGTGAAGAAGTACCGTGGCAATATCTTTCTGGTCGGGCCGATGGGTGCGGGTAAAACCACCATCGGCCGCCAGCTTTCCGAGATGCTCCGTCTTGATTTCGTGGACTCTGATCACGAGATCGAGGCGCGGACGGGCGCCAATATTCCCTGGATATTTGATGTGGAAGGGGAAGAGGGCTTTCGGCTGCGGGAAGAGTCAGCGATTGATCTGCTGACGCAACGTCAGCAGATTGTGCTGGCGACTGGCGGTGGCGCCATCATGCGTGAAAGCAATCGTCGTCACCTGCATGACAGGGGCACGGTTGTTTATCTCTATACCCCTGTTTCCATCCAGTTGGAGCGTACGGCCCGCGACCGTAACCGGCCCCTCCTGCAGACTCCCGATCCCCGGCAGCGCCTGACAGAGCTCATGGCCATGCGCGACCCTTTGTACCGCGAGACCGCACATATCATCATGCCGACGGAAGGTGGTGGTGCCCGGGATGTGGCGATGCGAATCATCCATGCCCTTGAGGCACGTGAAGCGCTAGAATAGCGTTCCTTCCATCTTGGTCAGTCCGGCTTTCATGCATACGCTTGACGTTGCGCTGGGTGCGCGCTCCTACCCCATTCACATCGGTTCCGGTCTGCTTGGTCAAGCCGGGCTGCTGCAGCCACATATTCGTGGCAAACAGGTGCTGATCGTCAGCAATACCACCGTGGCTCCCCTGTATCTTGAGCGCCTGCGGGCCGCGCTGGGTGACAGTGTGGTGGCAGAGTGCATCCTGCCTGATGGCGAGGCTTACAAGGACCTTGCGCATCTGGATCTGATTTTCACGGCCCTGCTCAAGCATCGTTTCAATCGCGACTGTACGCTGATTGCCCTGGGTGGTGGTGTGGTTGGTGACATGACCGGTTTTGCCGCAGCGGCCTACCAGCGTGGTGTCGACTTCATCCAGATTCCGACCACCCTGCTGGCACAGGTTGATTCATCGGTCGGCGGCAAGACCGGCGTCAATCATGCGCTGGGCAAGAACATGATTGGCGCGTTCAAGCAGCCCAATGTGGTTGTTATCGATACGGACGTACTGGGCACCCTGCCGGACCGGGAGCTGCGTGCCGGCATTGCAGAAGTCATCAAGTATGGCCTGATTCGCGATCTGCCTTTTCTTGAGTGGCTGGAGGCCAGCATGCCCGCGCTGGTCGCCCGTGATCCGGCGGCGCTGGCTGACGCCATCCGGCGCTCATGCGAGAACAAGGCGGCCGTCGTGGCGGCTGACGAGCTGGAACAGAATGATGTTCGTGCCCTGCTCAACCTGGGACATACCTTTGGTCATGCCATCGAGACCGGCATGGGCTATGGCGTCTGGTTGCATGGTGAGGCAGTGGCAACGGGCATGCTGATGGCGGCTGACCTGTCCATGCGTCTGGGCTGGTTGTCCGCGTCAGATGTCCAGCGCACAAGAGGTATTTTGCTGCAGGCCGGCCTGCCGGTGCTGCCGCCGGAGATGTCTGTCAGTGAGTATCTGGATCACATGTCCGTCGACAAGAAGGTCAAGGACGGGCAATTGCGTCTGGTGCTGCTGAAGCATCTGGGTGAGGCCGTGGTCAGTACGGCGCCTGCGACATTGCTGCGGGAAACGCTGCAGGCCAGTGCTGCTCTCGGGGTGTCCCGATGACTGGTAAAAAAGCCCCCCTCATGTTGTCGGGCCTGCTGGTCAGCCTGACGGGACTGGTTGTGGTGGTGCTGCTGCTGACGTGGCAGAAGGGGCCTGGCCCGCTGGTGCAGACGTTGCAGACCCCGGAAGAAAAAGCGGCTGCAACTGCACACTTTACGGCTGACTTTGGCCGGCTCTCCGATCTGGTGCCATTTGGAGGGGGCGTGAGTCCTGTGGCGGCAGCCGTAGTGCCGATTGCACATGGCCCCGAATTCCGGGACAAGGACTGGGTGCGTGCGCAGTCGCCGGACAGCTGGTCATTGCAGGTGCTGGCGTCACAGGATGAGTCGACCGTGAAGCGCTTTCTTTCAGGGCTGGAGGATCGGGCGAACTATGTCTACTTCGTGCACCCGCAGGATGGGCATGCCTGGTATGTCGTGACCACGGGCACCTATTCAAGTCGTGAGATGGCGCTGGGGGCATCCGGATCCATGCGCATGCCGGATGGCGCCCGCCCTTTCCCCCGCAGCATGGGATCGTATCAGGATGCCCTTGCGGCTGCCGATGCTGCAGCCGCTGCAGCGGCATCGGTTGAGGTGGTGGAGGAGGTGACCCCTGCACCGGTTCCGGTTCCGGATGAGGCGCCTGTACAGCCGGCTCCGTTGCCGTGAGGGATGTTTTTTCTGGCTGCGGCCAGAGTATTGTTTGAACAAGCCCGCTGTTGATGCGGGCTTTTTTTCAGGTCGGCGGTGCGCTCAGGCGTACTGTAATACCGTGTGTCGTGATGGCGAGTTTAAGGAGAGAGCATGCGCCTTCTGGTGATGATGATGTTTGTGCTGACACTTGGCGGTTGTGCAAACAGGTTGTTTTATTACCCGGATCGTGTGGATTACGAGCCAAGGCTGATCACGCCGGTTCCGCATGAGGATGTCTGGATCGACAGCACAGACAATGTGCGCCTGCATGGCTGGTTCCTGAAGGCTCGTGGTGAGGCGAAGGCGACGGTGGTGTATCTGCATGGCAATGCACAGAACCTGACGGCACATGCGTCGTATGTCGACTGGTTGCCGACAGCAGGCTACAACGTGCTGATTCCCGACTACCGGGGGTATGGACTGTCCACGGGCAAGCCTTCCCGCGAGGGTGTGTTGGCGGATGCCAGAGCCAGCTGGTTTTATGCACTGGCACGCAAGGATGTAAATCCGGCGCAGATGATCCTGCTGGGTCAGAGTCTGGGTGGTGCCAATGCATTGGCACTGGCGGGGCGTGAAAAATTGCCGGGGCTAAAGGCCGTGATTGCCGATTCTGCCTTCAGCAGTTACGGCAGGATAGGCCGTGAAAAAATGCTGCAGATTCCTGTGCTGGGCTATCTGCTCTGGCCGTTCAGTCCCTTGATTGTGAGTGGTGCTTTAAGCCCGGAGCCTGTCATCGGACATATTGCACCGGTACCGCTGTTACTTATCCACGGGGATCAGGATTCGGTTGTGCCTGCATCGCACAGTGACCGGCTATATGAACGGGCGGGAACGCCCAAGCTCCTGTGGACCCTGCATGGCGGTGGGCATACGGAGGCATTTGCGCGTTTTCGCGACGCATCGGTGCCTCGGGTGCTCAGGTTCATGGACTATGCGCTGAGCGGTGATGCCAGCCGCCTTGATCCGGCTGATCAGGGCAAGCTGACTGCCGCCATGGCACATTGAGTTGTGTCAGGGCGAAGCGTTGCTGGTGATGCAGTTCAGGCCAGCGCCTTCCAGAGGTTGAAGCTGCTGATCACGGTAACAATCACGCCAACCATGATGAGCAGCGTGCGGGCGTGCAGGTGCGTGCAGAGCCAGGCTGCAAACGGTGCGGCAAACAGGCCGCCCACGACGAGACCGGCAATGACTTGCCAGTGCGTAAAGCCGATCAGCAGGGCAAAGGTCAGGCCGCCGGCAATGGCCAGGAAGAATTCGGCGGCATTGACGGTGCCAATGGTGGTGCGCGGATCCTGGCCGGTGCCAATCAGCGAGGTGGTAACCACGGGGCCCCAGCCACCACCACCCACCGCATCCACGAAGCCGCCGGTCAATGCGAGTGCCGCAACATGCTTGGGCGGCTCCTTGTTGGGCTTGATGTGGCGGAAGGCCTTGCTCAGCACGTACAGTCCCATGACAACGAGGTAGGCCGAGATCCAGGGCTTGATGAGATCACCATCCACGCTGGTGATGATCCATGCGCCGGAAATGGCACCGGCCATGCCGGGAATCAGCAGGCGTTTGAACAGGGCCTTGTTGACGTTGCCGAAGCGCCAGTGCGAGATGCCGGAAAACCCCGTGGTGAAGATTTCGGCAATGTGGACCGAGGCGGAGGCAGCCGCCGGTGGCACACCGGTTGTCAGCAGGAAGGTGGTGGCGGTGATGCCGTAGGCCATGCCAAGGGCACCATCAATGATCTGGGCAAACAGGCCAACCCCTGCCGCCAGCCAGAACGCCTTGTCCGCCACACCATGACGGACCTCGGTGAGCACAGGTTGCCAGCCGGCGGGCAGCAGCCAGAGACCCAGCAGGTACAGCGCCAGCGCGAGAAGTGGCAGAAACACCAGCAGGAAAAGGTCATGCCTGAAAGGGTGCGCGCCAACCTGGGTAACGGTGGCCTCCAGCGGAGGCAGGCCCAGCTCTTCGTGTTCGGCGGCTTGCTCGTACTGGCTGAGGTCTATGCGGCGGGGTTTCATGAGTGCTCCTGTGTGGCCGCTACAGTACAAAATCAGCTAAAGATATAAAAATAACTAATGGGATCATGCTTATTCCATTATGAAATATGCGGGTAGGGGGGAAAGTTGGCGGTCAGCCCCGTACAATAGGCGCCCTCGCTGAGGTGGACTCTCCCATGACTGAACTCAAGAATGATCGTTTCCTGCGTGCCCTGCTGCGTCAGCCGGTGGACGTGACCCCTGTCTGGATGATGCGTCAGGCCGGGCGCTATCTGCCGGAGTACCGTGCCACCCGCACCCGTGCAGGTGACTTCATGGCATTGTGCAAGAACGCCGAGCTGGCGTGCGAAGTGACCCTGCAGCCGCTGGAGCGTTACCCCCTCGATGCCGCCATCCTGTTTTCCGATATTCTGACCATTCCGGATGCTATGGGCCTGGGCCTGTATTTCGAGGCAGGGGAAGGCCCGCGGTTTCGCAAGACGGTGCGCACCGAGGCTGATATTGCAGCTTTGCCGGTACCGGATGCCGCGCGTGACCTGGATTACGTGATGGCGGCCGTGAAAACGATTCGCGCTGCGCTGGGGGGCAGTGTTCCCCTGATCGGTTTTTCCGGTAGTCCATGGACACTGGCAACCTATATGGTGGAAGGCGGGTCTTCGCGCGACTTCCACACCATCAAGCGCATGATCTATGACACACCCGAGCTGGCGCATGCCCTGCTCGACAAGATAGCGCTGTCGGTCATTGATTATCTGAATGCGCAGATTCGTGCCGGTGCCCAGGCCGTGCAGATTTTTGATACCTGGGGTGGCGTGTTGCCGGGACCGTTCTATCGGGAATTTTCGCTGGCCTACATGCAGAAAATTGTGACGGGCCTGATTCGTGAAAATGAAGGGCGTCGTGTGCCGGTGATCCTGTTCACCAAGGGCGGCGGCCAGTGGCTGACCGACATGGCCAATGCCGGTGCGGATGCGCTGGGACTGGACTGGACGACGGACATCACGCGTGCCCGTGCCGAAGTGGGCGACCGTGTGGCGCTGCAGGGCAATATGGACCCCAGCATGCTGTTTGCCGGACCGGAGCGCATTCGTGCCGAAGTGGCACGCATCCTTGAAGGTTTTGGTCGTGGCAACGGCCATGTGTTCAACCTGGGCCATGGCATTGACCAGAAAGTTGATCCGGCCAATGCTGGCGTGTTTATTGATGCAGTGCACGAGTTGTCTGGCCGCTACCATGGTTGATCTGGCGCGCTAGGGACAGGAGCAAGGGATGAGCATTTTTACCGGAACCCGTGAGCTGAGGCGTCTGCGCGAGCTGGTCGGCATCCTGCTGCGCTATGGCTTTGATGACATGGTCAAGTGGCTGGGCATGGAGGGACGTGCCGACCTGTTTGAGCGCTGGTTCAATCGGGAGTTGCCGGCAGAAATCCGCCGCCAGCCGCCGGAGGTGCGCGCACGTCTGGCGCTGGAGGAAATGGGCCCGACCTTTGTGAAGTTCGGACAGATTCTGGCGACACGCGTTGATTTGCTGTCGCCGGAGTGGATTGCCCAGCTTGAAGAGCTGCAGGATCAGACAAAGGCGTTGCCCTTTTCCCAGCTTAAACCACAGATCGCGTCCAGCCTGGGGCTGCGGCTTGAGGAGTGTTTTCGCGAGGTTGATGAGCTGCCGGTCGGGACGGCCTCCATGGCGCAGGTGCATCGCGCGGTGACCTTGTCGGGTGAAGAAGTTGTTCTGAAAGTCCGCAAGCCTGGCATCGAGGCCAAGATCGAAGCGGATTTGCGCCTGATGCGCAAGATTGCAGAAATTGCCGAGGCGCAGTCACCGGAAATGCGCCGGTATCAGCCTGTAGAGATCATGCAGGAGTTCGAGCGGTCACTGACGCGTGAGCTTGATTTCAGTGTGGAGGCGCGCAATGCCGATCGCATGCGTGAAAACCTGCGCGAGCTTGATTTCATCAAGGTGCCAAAGATTTACTGGCAGTGGACCAGTGAAGACCTGAATGTCCAGGAGTTCATTCGCGGCATTCCCTCCAAGAAAATTGACGAGATTGATGCAACCGGCGGTGATCGCAAGCAGATTGCCCGTCGGGGTGCGCGAGCGATCTGGAAGATGATGCTGGAGGACGGTTTTTTTCATGCCGATCCGCATCCGGGTAATTTCATCATTCTGCCCGGCAACCGCATTGCCATGCTTGATTTCGGCATGGTGGGACGCCTGACGCCGACCCGACGGGATCAGCTCATCCGGCTGATTCGCTGCGTGCTCATGCAGGAGTCCGAGAATGCCACCATGGTGCTGGTGGAGTGGGCTGGCGGACGTTATGTCAATCGCGAGGCGCTTAACGCTGAAGTGAGCAGTCTGCTGGAGCGCTTTGATGGTGTGCCGATAGGTGAGCTGGATGTCACGGCATTGCTCAATGATGTGGCCTCCATCCTGAGAAACCATGCAGTACGCCTGCCCAGCGACATTACCCTGCTGGTGAAGGCCTGTGTCACGCTGGAGGGTTTTGGTCGCCTGATTGATCCGGACTTCCAGCTGATGGAAGAGGCTGCGCCACTCCTCAAGCGAACACTGGTCAATCGGTACTCACCGAAAATGCTGGCGAAGTCATTCCGGGTTCGTGCACTGGATGCGGTGGATCGACTTTATAATCCGGCGACACCAATGTTCGGTGCGGCTGTCAACGGCATGCCCATGGCACCGGCACTG
>JBASJP010000293.1:0-8177 GCA_049655345.1 Moraxellaceae bacterium | reverse complement strand
GGTGCAGGTTTCGGCCGATATCCTCTCCGTCCTGAAGGCGCGCGCCGAGGCGGTGCTTGGTGGGGATCTGACTGGCGCGGTGATTACCGTGCCGGCCTATTTTGATGATGCACAGCGACAGGCCACCAAGGATGCGGCGCAACTGGCGGGGCTCAAGTTGCTGCGTCTGCTTAATGAACCGACCGCCGCAGCTGTCGCCTATGGCCTCGACAAGGGGGCTGAGGGCGTTCACGCCATTTATGATCTCGGTGGCGGCACGTTTGATATTTCCGTCTTGCGCCTGCACAAGGGTGTGTTCGAAGTGCTTGCCACGGGTGGGGACTCTGCGCTGGGCGGGGATGACTTCGACCATGCCATTGCCCGCTGGGTGCTTGAGCAGGCGGGCGAGACGCATCCTGATGCCGGAATGTTGCGCGGACTGCTGGACTCGGCCTGTGCTGCCAAGGAGCTTCTCACAGAGGCCGGGACAGCAACGATCGCCTTTGCCGGCAAGACATTCGAGCTGGATCGTGCCCGGTTTGATGCGCTGGTGCAGCCAATGGTCGAGCGCACGCTCAAGGCATGTCGCAGGGCCTTGCGTGATGCCGGGGTTGCAACCTCCGACGTACAGGAGGTGGTCATGGTGGGTGGTTCCACCCGTGTGCCTCAGGTGCGTGCCGCTGTTGGTGATTTTTTCGGGCGCGAGCCACTGACCGATATTGATCCCGACAAGGTGGTGGCCGTGGGTGCCGCCATCCAGGCCGACGTGCTGGCAGGCAACAAGCCGGAAACCGACATGTTGCTGCTGGATGTAATCCCGCTTTCACTGGGTCTGGAAACCATGGGCGGCCTGGTAGAGAAAATCATTCCGCGCAACACCACCTTGCCGGTGACGCGGGCCCAGGAGTTCACCACCTTCAAGGATGGTCAGACTGCCATTGGTATACATGTCCTGCAGGGTGAGCGTGAGCTGGTCAGTGACTGCCGTTCGCTGGCCCGCTTTGAGTTGCGTGGTATTCCGCCCATGGTGGCCGGTGCTGCGCGCATCCGTATCACCTTTCAGGTGGATGCTGACGGCCTGCTCAATGTGGGTGCGGAAGAAACCACCTCGGGCGTGAAAAGCGAGATCATGGTCAAGCCTTCCTACGGGCTGGCCGATGACGAAATTGCCCGCATGCTGAAGGAGTCTTTTCAGCAGGCGGAGTCAGACAAGGCGGCACGTGCCCTGGCTGAAGAGAAAGTGGAGGGCGAGCGTCTTCTGCTGGCGCTGGAGGCTGCGCTGGCCGAAGACGGCGATGCCCTGCTTGATGCCGATGAGCACGAGCAGATTGATGCAGCCATGCAGGAGTTGCGTGAAGCCATGGCTGCAGCGGATGTGATGCCGATTCGTGCCTGCGTGAAGGCACTGAATGCGGCCAGTGAGCCTTATGCGGCGCGGCGCATGAATGCCGGTGTACAGCAGGCTCTTGCCGGCCGGCGTCTGGATGAAATTGCAGGAGAGTAAGACCCATGCCACAAATCGTGTTCTTGCCGCATCATGACATTTGCCCTGAGGGCGCCGTGATCGAGGCTGAAAAAGGTGAGTCCATCTGTGCGGCGGCCTTGCGCCATGGCATCAAGATCGAGCATGCCTGTGAAATGTCCTGCGCCTGCACGACCTGTCATGTGGTGGTGCGGGAGGGCGTGGATTCGCTGAACGAGATGGATGATCTCGAGGCGGACATGCTGGACAAGGCCTGGGGTCTGGAGCCGGATTCGCGCCTGTCATGTCAGGCCCTGGTTGACGATGAGGATCTTGTGGTCGAGATACCCAGATACACGATCAATCACGCATCCGAGAAGCATTGAAGCAAATGCACAGCGGATGCCGGTTGCTTGGATTATGGGTGGAAATAGACTAGTACTGACGGTGGGAAGCAAACAAATACAAAAGGGGATTGTTATGAAGGCTGTTGCTGGCTTTGTTTTTGCTGTGCTGCTTGGTGCAACCACGGTTGCGCATGCTGATTTCTACGTGGGTGGCGGTATTTATTCCACCTCGATTGAGGCAGATATCAATGGCAGTAGCCTGGAAGAGGATGATGTTGCCCCGGCGATATTCCTGGGCTGGCGCCCTATCGAGTTTGTGGGTGTGGAAGCCGGGTATTATGACTTTGGCAACTTTGAAAAAGCCGGCAAAAGCCTTGAGGGTGCGGCCTTTACACTGGCCGGTCTCCTTTCAATGGAGCTGGGTCCTGTTGGTGTTTATGCCAAAGGCGGTGTTGCCAATAACGAGTTCGAGTTCTCCAGTCCAGGCACAAGCAGCAGTGACAGTAGCACCGATCCGTTCGGGGGGCTTGGCCTGACGGTAGACGTGATGGATCGTCTGTATGTCTATGCCGAATATCTGCGTTTTGCGGCTGACGATGCGGATATCGATGTTGCCGGTGTCGGGCTGCGCTGGAGTTTCTAAGCCACCTGTACTTGAGTCTGCGGGAGGCTGCCCTCCCGCACTTCACCTGTCTGACTGCCAAGGAGTTGTGACCGATGACCATGAAATGGACTGATTCCCGGGACATCGCCATCGAGCTGGCGGAAGCACACCCCGATATCGATCCCAGGGCCATCCGGTTCACGGATCTCATGCAGTGGGTGCTGGATCTGCCGGATTTTGAGGATGACCCCAAGCACTGCGGTGAGAAGATTCTCGAGGCCATCCAGCTGGCATGGATGGATGAGGTCTGAGGTCGTCTTCTGCGCCCCTTGTATCATCGGTACGCCAGTCATGACTGATTGGTCTCAATGGCTTTGTCGGCCAACCCGGGTATAATCGCGCGTCTGTTTCCGGGCACCGTTCAGGTGTCCGTATAACCCCTTGAATTCATTAACAAGTTTCGGAGAGTTTCATGGCCGTTGAACGTACCCTGTCCATCATCAAGCCGGATGCCGTTGCCAAGAACGTGATTGGCGAGATCTATGCCCGCTTTGAAAAGGCCGGCCTCAAGATTGTGGCGGCCAAGATGAAGCATCTGAGCAAGCATGAAGCCGAAGGCTTTTATGCCGAGCACAGCGAGCGCGGTTTCTTCAATGACCTGGTGGCGTTCATGACCTCCGGTCCGGTGGTTGTGTCTGTGCTGGAAGGCGAAAATGCCGTGCTGGCACACCGCGACATCCTGGGTGCCACCAACCCGAAAGATGCGGCTCCCGGCACTATCCGTGCCGACTTCGCTGTCAGCATTGATGAAAATGCAGGCCACGGCTCCGACAGCACTACATCGGCTGCCCGTGAAATTGCCTATTTCTTCAGCAGCACCGAGATCTGCGCGCGTACTCGCTAAGTAAGGCGAATGGCACATGGCGGCAGAAAGCCGCCGTGTGAAACGGCCGGACACTGCCTGTTTACGTCAGTAAACACCGCTTGTCCGGCTGTTTTCGCCTTGTTCTTCAGTCGCCGGATGTCCATCGCCGGATGTGCTAAGGTTCCGCTCTGCCACAAAAGCTGAAATACAAGCCGCTGGCCTGCGGCGCCCTCTGGCAAACAAAGGCCAACAGTAGGCGCCCTGCGTCTTCGACATAATTGGTGTAGCAACCGGTCGATAATCATGAATACACAAGTTACGCCCTCCATTTCTTCATCCAAAGCCAATCTGCTCGGTATGACGCGTGAGCAGATGGAGGACTTTTTCCTCGGTATTGGCGAAAAGAAGTTTCGTGCCCAGCAGGTTCTCAAGTGGATTCACCAGATAGGGGTGGATGACTTCGAGCAGATGACCAATGTCTCCAAGGCATTGCGCCAGAAACTGGCTGCAATTGCCGAAATCCGCGGGCCCGAGGTAGTGCATCGCGAATACTCGGCCGATGGCACCCGCAAGTGGGTCATGAAGGTTGGCAACAACTCCATGATCGAGGCGGTACTGATTCCGGATGGCGACCGCAAGACGCTGTGTGTTTCATCACAGGTGGGCTGTTCTCTGGACTGCAGTTTCTGTTCAACCGGCAAGCAGGGCTTTCAGCGGGATCTCACCACTGCTGAGATCATCGGTCAGGTCTGGATTGCCAACCGGTCCTATTTCGAGGGTGAGCCGATTCGCGAGAATCGCGAGCGGGCCATCACCAATGTGGTGATGATGGGCATGGGCGAGCCGCTGCTGAATTTTGACAATGTTGTGCCGGCCATGCGCCTGATGCTGGAGGATTGTGCCTATGGCCTGTCCAAGCGTCGTGTGACATTGTCCACCTCCGGCGTGGTACCCATGCTGGATCGTCTGGGTGAGGAAATCGATGTCGCGCTGGCGGTGTCACTGCATGCGCCGAATGATGCCCTGCGTGATGAACTGGTGCCGATTAATCGCAAGTATCCGCTGAGTGAGTTGCTGGCCGCGTGCCGGCGCTATCTGGGACGATTCCAGAGCGAAGAGGGGGGGCGCCGCAAGATCACCATGGAGTATGTGATGCTGGCCGGTGTCAATGACACGCCAGCACATGCCCGCGAGTTGGTGAAACTGCTCAGGGATACGCCGAGCAAGCTCAACCTCATTCCGTTTAATCCCTTCCCGCATGCTCCTTATGCGCGATCAAGGCGTGAGGACATTCTGGCTTTCCAGAAAATCCTGGCGGATGCTGGTTACATTTGCACGATCCGTTCCACCCGTGGTGATGATATTGATGCCGCGTGTGGCCAATTGGTTGGACAGGTACAGGATCGTACCCGCCGAGCCGAGCGCTGGCAGTCCCGACAGGATGGTTCGCGTGAAATTTTCAGGAGTGCAACATGAAGTTCCGTGGCCTGCTTGTTAGCCTGTTTTTGTTTTTGAGCGCCTGCTCCGTGCAGGAGTTTCCTAATGACCCCAAGATTGATGTTAAAGCGGGAGCCAAGGACAGGGTCGCTATTGCCGCAGAGTATTTGCAGAAAGGCGAAAACGAGCGCGCCCAGATCCATCTCAAGAAGGCACTTGAGCTGGATCCCAAGTCGGCTGAGGCGCATAACCTCATGGCAATACTTCTGGAACGCGAGAGTGACCTGAAGGGTGCGGACAAACATTACCGCAAGGCGATCAGCCTGCAGGAAAACTTTTCCAAGGCGCACAATAATTATGGCATTTTCCTGTTCAGGCAGGAGCGTTACAAGGATGCTGCCGAGAACTTCGAGAAGGCAGCAGGAGACATTGGATACCCGTTACGTGCCCAGTCATTTGAAGGGTTGGGTCGTACGGCACTGAAGCAGGGCGATACGGAGCGTGCCGAGAGGGCATTCCAGCGAGCCTTGCGAATCGACTCCAATATAGCTGGTGCCAATCTGGAAATGGCCGATATCAATTTCCAGCGGCAAAACATGCCGGCGGCACAGGCGTACTACAAGCGGTATTTGAAGTTGACCCCGGATCAGTCGCAAACGGCTCGCAGCCTTTGGCTGGGAATCCGTATCGAGCGGCAGCTGGGGGATCACAATGCTTTGGCCAGCTATGAGCTGGCGTTGCAACGCCTCTATCCGGGAAGCCCGGAGCACAAGGCTTATCAAGCGTCCCTGAAGCCGGGTCGTTGAAAGGAGTGCATTTGTGAGTGAAGACATCTCGCCCGACGTGAATCGCGAAGCTGGCGATTATCCTTCCTTCAAGCCGGGTCAGCGACTGAAGAAGGCGCGTGAACTGCGCGGACTCAGTCTGGATCAGGTAGTGGCTGAACTGCGTCTGTCGCGACGAATCATTGAAGGAATGGAGTCGGATGATTACTCCTCCTTGCCGGAGCCTGCGTTTGTGCGCGGGTACATGCGTCGCTATGCCCAGCTCGTCAAGTTGTCACCTGACGATATTGCTGCACGCTTTGATGAAAGCTACTCCGCAGATACGGCAACCCCGCAACCGGATGTTCGTCCTCGCAATCCTGTCCAGATACTGGGGGATCTTGCGCGTCCTCGTTTGCGTGTCGGGCGCCTGCTGTCATGGGCGTCGCTGGCGGTTATTGCGCTGTTGTTTACAGGATTTTTCTGGGCTCGCCAGGATGCTTCGATTTCCTCTTCTTCAGAAGAACAGACTGAGCCGGCTGTGTCGGTGGAGGTGCCAGTACCTGCTGCTCCCACATTGCCTGTTGTGCCGGATACTGTTGCGACAGTTGAAGTGGATGGGGTTTTGCCTTCGCCCTCCGGCCCCTCCGAGTTGCCGCTGCCGGTTGGGATGGTTGCCCCGCCTGTTGCTGCACCAGCATCCGTGGTGCCTGTAGCTGACTCCGATGTCATTGGGCTGGTCGTAACGGCGGATAGCTGGGTCAGTGTCCGTGATGCAAGGGGGCATGTATTGATGAGTGCGGTGGCCAGAAAGGGTGAAACGCTGAGTCTGGCTGGTGTTGCTCCTTTTGCAGTGAGCGTTGGCAATGCGCCTGGCATAGCACTCAGCATCAATGGCAAGGCAGTTGACATGAAGCCGCATACGCGTGGTGTGGTTGCCACACTTACCGTGGCTCGTTGAGGTTTCCAGGATGCATGTTTCGCCTATCAAGCGCCGTGTCACCCGAAAGATTCGTGTTGGCAACATATTTGTCGGCGGGGACTCACCCATAACGGTGCAGACCATGACCAATACGGATACCTGTGATGTGGCGGCCACGGTTGCCCAGATACAGCGTTGTGTCGCGGTGGGTGCCGACATCGTGCGCGTGTCGGTGCCGTCGATGGATGCTGCCGAGGCGTTCGGCAGGATTCGTCAGCAAGTACCAGGTGTTCCCCTTGTTGCCGATATTCATTTTGATCATCGTATTGCCCTGGCGGTAGCGGAACGTGGTGCTGATTGCCTTCGCATCAATCCAGGTAATATTGGTTCTGAAGACAAGATTCGTGAAGTGGTGGACTGTGCCCGCGACAAGGGTCTGTCCATTCGCATCGGCGTCAATGCCGGTTCGCTGGAAAAGGATATCCAGAAAAAGTATCGCGAACCTACCGGTGAGGCTCTGCTGGAATCGGCAATGAGGCATGTCGACATTCTGGACCGCCTGAATTTTCATGAGTTCAAGGTCAGTGTGAAGGCGTCAAATGTTTTCCTGACACTTGATGCCTATCGCTTGCTGTCGGCCCAGATTGATAACCCCCTGCACCTTGGTGTGACCGAAGCCGGTGTGTTTCGTTCCGGTACCGTCAAGTCTGCAATTGCCCTGGGTGGCTTGTTACTGGATGGTATTGGTGACACGTTGCGTATTTCGCTTGCGGCCGAGCCGGAAGAGGAAGTGCGAGTAGGCTTTGATATTCTCAAGTCGCTCGGCATTCGTTCGAATGGTATCAACTTCATTGCCTGTCCCAGTTGCTCGCGTCAGGAGTTCGATGTCATTCGTGTCATGAATGCACTGGAAGCCCGCCTGGAAGATGTGCGTGTGCCCATGGATGT
Organism: Moraxellaceae bacterium; assembly: GCA_049655345.1. Lineage (GTDB taxonomy): Bacteria > Pseudomonadota > Gammaproteobacteria > Pseudomonadales > Moraxellaceae > UBA2031. The sequence continues at coordinate 849 of JBASJP010000293.1, read as the reverse complement.
GTCGGTCATCGGCTGCAAGGTAAATGGCCCCGGTGAAGCCAAGGAGGCAGACATCGGTGTGGTGGGCGCCGCTCCCAACAGTCTGGTCTACCGTCACGGCGAAAAGAGCCATCTCATTCCAACCAGCAATCTGGTGGATGAGATCGAGAAAATGGTGCGTGAACGTGTCCGGCAACATGAAGCTGATGCTGCAGCAAAGAAGAGTGAGGATGCTGCCCGTGGCGTCTTTGCACGCGGCGAGTAAGGATAATGAGTCAGAAAATCACTGCTATCCGTGGCTTTAACGACATCCTGCCGGTTGAAACACCGCGCTGGGCTGAAGTGGAGGCTGTTCTGCGCGACCTGATGCGTGCCTATGGTTACCACGAGATCCGCTTGCCGATTGTGGAGAGCACGCCGCTGTTTGCGCGCGCCATTGGCGAAGTAACGGATATCGTTGAAAAGGAAATGTATTCCTTTGAGGATCGCGGCAACGAGTCGCTGACCCTGCGTCCGGAGGGTACGGCATGCTGTGTTCGTGCCTGTCTTGAGCATGGGCTTACCTATAACCAGACGCAGCGTCTCTGGTATACAGGTCCGATGTTTCGTTACGAGCGTCCGCAGAAAGGCCGCTATCGCCAGTTTCATCAGTTCGGCGTGGAAACCTTTGGCTTCAACGGACCGGATATTGATGCCGAGCTGATCCTGCTGACCGCCCGCCTGTGGAAGGCGCTGGGTGTGGATGGTGTGGTCAGGCTTGAGCTTAACTCGCTGGGCGAGTTGCACGAGCGTGCCCGCTTCCGTGCGGCGCTGGTGGAGTATCTTGAGCAGCATCATGCGGTGCTGGATGAGGATTCCCGGCGGCGCCTG
>JBASJP010000292.1:0-2830 GCA_049655345.1 Moraxellaceae bacterium | reverse complement strand
GTTGCCTGGCTGTGCGGACCCGCTGGTGGGTGAAATGAAGCGGCAGGCCAGGCGTGGTGCCATCGGTAACAGCGCCATGGTGCCGACGGTGCTGCCACTGCAGATTGTCACCATTGGCCAGGTGGCGATTGTGTGCTGCCCGGGTGAGTTCACTACAACAGCGGGCGAGCGTGTGCGTCAGGTGGTGGCAGAGCGGTTGCAGGGCAGGGGTATCCGGCATGTGCTGATCTGTACCTACTGCAACGACTACATGGGCTATGTCACGACAAACGAGGAGTATCAGCAGCAGGCCTACGAAGGCGGCCATACCATTTTTGGTCAGTGGACGCTGGCAGCCTTCCAGACGCGATTTGTGCAGCTGGCAGGGGAAATCCTGAAGCCAGAGGGGGAGCGGCAGCACGACAGGGTGACCCGGCCTGTGCCTGCGCCAGCAGGCGAGCTGGCGCTAAGATCTAACCTGCCGGTGCCATAATCAATCATGGTTTGGCGCCGATGACTTCCGCCTGAGTGCTCGTCATGGTGCGCGTGGCCTGATACATTCCGTTGCGATCATAGATACGTACCTCGGCCCAGTTGCTGTCAGGGCCCCGGTATTTCATGGCATTAAGCAACGCAGCCGTGCCAGCATTGCGTGCGCGTTGTGCTTCGAGCGCACCATTTCGTCGATCAAAGTCGGCGCGTGCCTCGGAAATCTTTTGGGGAGAAACGCCTACGCGGTTCGCAAGACTGATGTCTTCCTTGCTGCTTAGGCCGCAGCGTGTCAGGACCTCACGCTGTGTTTGTGCGTCAAACTGGTAGAGCGCATTGCGTACCTCATAATCACAGTTGCCCGCGCGTGCGCGCTCACGCAGTGCGTCCACTTGTGCGTGGTAGCGATCGCTGGCCTCCGTGCGACGACGGTTTTCCTCTTCGCGCAGGCGCAAAATTTCAGCATTGCGGTCTATTGTTTTCTGGCGGTCCGCCATGTACTTGTCCAATACCTCTTTGTCAGTCTGCCTCCAGAGGGTGGTGGCATGCGCAGCACGCTGGCTACGTTCATCCACTTGCAGATTGCTGCTGTTTACCGAAAGCCATTCACTGCTTTCCGGCAACTTGAGCATAAGACGGTAAGCCGTGCTTTTGTCATTGCCGAGACTCATGCCGGAATAACGTGGCAGGCGGCCTGCTTGCTTCACCACATCGACCACAGCTCCGCTGCCGATGGCGATTTCCATGTCCTTACCGCGCGGGAAAACAAGCCCCCAGCCGGATATGTAAATATCGCGTTCGCTATTCAGGGAAGGAATCCACATCACGCCGACAGCGCCATCTGGAAGCGGCAGTAGTGAGCCGTCGTTATCGAGTGGCAGATATACCGTGTCTGCGGTTTGCCCGGGAATGATCGGATTGCCGCCGTCGTTCTTGGGTAGGTCGCGGTGACGTGCTTTCATTAAGGGGCTTACCGCATCACGTCCGTTCTGCAGCAACTGAATGTCGGCCAGAATCGGTGTTATGGCCTCTCCCTGAAGATTGAACATCTGGCTGCCGTCCTGCGTGTGTACCACAAAGGCATTGTTGCGGTAGAGCTGTACACTGCGGCGCTGGCCGCGCAGGATATCGAAGTAGTCGATGGTACCTTCCATGGCATAGCCGTAAAGTCCCGGAAAATCCTGGACCTTTTTCATGAAGGACGTCATCACGCCGATATGGTGCTGGCCGAACTTTGCTTCGCTTCGGATTTCACCCACGGCAATCACGACACCGGGTAGAGCCTTCATGCTACGCGGTGTGGTTACGCTGAATTTGTCCCAAGGCAGCTTTTTTCCTTCGCCTTCATTGTGCTCGTAGAGATACCAGCCGTCGTCCTCATTGGGTGTGCTGCCGAGGTCGTCTTTCTGTACCAGAGACCATTGATTGTTGAGCACGATGATCTGGTTGTAGCGCTGGGGAACCAGGGTTTTTCCGTCGGCTGTTTCCAGTCCCATACGGTTTCCGGATCTTCCCTTGGGGTCTTTTGACTGGCAGTACACCGATGCAAGCCTGAGTGTGATTTGTGCGCTGTCATCTGTCCCTACGGTCACGACATCCGTCATACGCGTCATGGCTTTGCCGCTGTCACAGCGCTTGCCGGCTGCACTGGCACTGCTGGTCACGATCAGCAGCATGAGGGCAAGGGAGTATGCTGGTTTCATGATGATGTCCTGGGGAAGAGGCGTCAGGGTTTGGCGTCGGGAACATCGGAAATTGTGCATTTCACAGTCAGTTCTCCATGATAGATGCCGTTCTGGTAGTAGGCGCCTGCATCACGGCCGAGGGCATGGGCTTGATCGGGCACTGAGAGCTATTCTGGTTCTCGTGCGTTCAAATGTCATGTTAAATGAAAATCCGGGAAAATTTCCCGGACTTTCATGGCGACGGCTTTTGTGAAAATAGTTCTTATTTTGCGTTGGCTGCTGCCTTGGCAACTTCGGCATTGAAATCAGTAATGCCTTTTAGCGCACCGGCGGTATAGGCACTGCGGTCAAGATTAAAAACGTAATCAGCAGAGTTACTGCTGATGCTGCCGGCGCCGGAGAGCATGGAAAGTCCCTTGCTCAGAGCATTGGCTGCAGTAGGGGTGGTGTCTGCTGCTTTTACCAGTTCACCTGCTTTTTCCGTGATGTTGATGACCGCTGCTTTTGTGACTACACCAGGCATGTTACCACCGCCCATACGGGTTTTTGGTTTGCCCATCCACATGGCGCTGGCAGATTGAAGGTTCATACCGGCGGCTGTTTTGATTCCGGCAGAAATACTGCTGTAGCTGGAGCCGGTTTCACCCCAGACCTGCGGTGAAACGATGGTGTAAGTC
>JBASJP010000291.1:0-4839 GCA_049655345.1 Moraxellaceae bacterium | reverse complement strand
CTTGTATTCCCGCTATCACTGCTCTGCCCGAGGTACACATGGCCCGCGTTACCGTTGAAGATTGCCTGGACAACATGGAGAACCGCTTCGAGCTCATCCTCGTTGCGTCCAAACGCGCCCGTCAGCTTGCCACTGGCGGCAAAGAAGCCGGCCTGCCCTGGGAAAACGACAAGCCGACCGTGATGGCCCTGCGTGAAATCGCTGCCGGCCAGGTGACCCGCGACATCCTCACCGCCAAGCCGGAAGAGGAAGAAGAACCGTTTGCCGACCTGCTGCAGCTGGATGCCGCCCAGTCCGGTGCCAGCAACGTTGCTGCCGCTGCTGCCGAAGACGACGACCTCTGAGTACGTTACGGGTTACGCTATTTTCTGCGTAACCTCTTGACGACTCCCGCGCGATAACCGGAGACTGGGCCAATGAGCCCTGTTTCCGGCATCGACGCCCTATGTACCCGACTCGAAACCTATCTCACGCCTGATCAGATTTCTGATATACGGCGCGCCTATCTGTACTCCGAAAAAGCCCACGAAGGCCAGTTCCGGAGTAATGGCGACCCCTACATTACCCACCCGCTCGCCGTTGCCAACATCCTGTGCGACATGCACATGGATCACGAAAGCATCATGGCCGCCATGCTGCATGACGTGATCGAGGACACCGGCGTCAGCAAGGCCGATCTGGCCGAACAGTTCGGGGAAGAAGTGGCCGAGCTGGTGGATGGCGTCACCAAGCTGACCCAGGTCAACTTCAACACCAAGGCCGAGGCGCAGGCCGAAAACTTTCGCAAGATGATCCTGGCCATGACGCAGGACATCCGCGTCATTCTGGTAAAGCTGGCCGACCGTTTGCACAACATGCGCACACTGGATGTGCTGACCCCGGCAAAACGCCGCCGCATTGCCAACGAAACCCTGGAAATCTACGGCCCGATTGCCAACCGGCTGGGCATGAACGATTTTCGTGTCGAGTTTGAAGAACTCGGCTTTGAAGCCCTGTTTCCCATGCGTGCCCCGCTGATCCGCAAGGCCGTCAAGGCCGCGCGCGGCAACCGCAAGGAAATGATCACCAGCATCAAGGAAACGGTGGAAAACCGGCTGCAGGAAGAAGGCATTTCTGCCCGCGTGATTGGCCGCGAAAAACACCTGTACAGCATCTACCAGAAAATGCGTGACAAGCAGCGCTCGTTTTCTGAAATCATGGACATGTACGGCTTTCGCGTCATCGTCGAGAACGTCGACGCCTGTTACCGCGCGCTCGGGCTTGTGCACAGCATCTACAAGCCGATTCCGGGCAAGTTCAAGGACTACATCGCCATTCCGAAAGCCAATGGCTACCAGTCGCTGCACACCATCCTGAAAGGCCAGCGCGGCGTGCCGATCGAGATACAGATCCGCACCGAAGCCATGGAAGCCATGGCCAACAACGGTATTGCCGCACACTGGCTGTACAAGAACGATGGCTTTACCAATACCTCGCGCACGCGTGCGCGTGAATGGATGAAGTCACTGCTGGAAATGCAGAAAAATGCCGGCGACTCGATGGAGTTCATTGAGAACGTGAAGATCGACCTGTTTCCGGACGAGGTTTACGTTTTTACGCCAAAGGGCCGCATCCTCACCCTGCCCGTGGGCGCCACCGCCGTTGATTTTGCCTACGCCGTGCACACCGATGTGGGCAATACCTGCGTGGCCACGCGCATTGACAACCGTCTGGCCCCGCTGAGCCTGCCGCTGCAAACCGGACAGACCGTGGAGATTGTCACGGCCCCCGGCACACGCCCCAATCCGGCGTGGCTGAATTTTGCGATTACCTCGAAAGCACGCTCCAGCATTCGCCACTTTCTGAAAGACCAGCAGCAGTTTGAAGCGGTGGATCTGGGCCGGCGCCTGCTGGAAAAAACCCTGAGCACACAGGGCAGCGGCCTGGCCAAGCTCCCCCCCGAACACATCCAGGCGGTATTGCAGGAACTCGGCCTGCCCGATCTGGATGCCCTGTGCGAAGACATCGGCATTGGCAACCGCGTGCCGCAGATTGTGGCCGCGCGCCTGCTGCCCGAAGGCAACACCATCAGTGACGACGGCAAGAGCAGCACTGCCAGCAGCACCACGACACGCGGCATTGCCATTCGCGGCACCGAAGGCCTGGTGGTCACCTATGCACGCTGTTGCCGTCCGTTGCCGGGCGACACCATTGTCGGTCACCTCTCCGCCGGACGCGGCATCGTGATACACCGCGACACCTGCAACAACGTGCTGGTGGAACTGCGCGACAACCCCGACAAGTGCATGAGCCTGCGCTGGGCCGAGAAGGTGGAGCGCGAGTTTCCCAGCGAGTTGCGCATCGAGCTCGACAACCAGCGTGGTCTGCTGGCCGAAATTGCGCGACAAGTCACCGACTACGGCGCCAATATCGAAGGCATCACCATGCAGGAAAAAGGCTCACGCCACAGCGTGATGCAGATTGCCCTGCAGGTGCGCGACCGCATCCAGCTGGCACGCATCATCAAACGCATCCGCATCATTTCCGGCGTGGAAAAAATCACCCGCGTGCGTGCGTGACGTTTACTTACTTCTTCTTTTTCTGTTGAAGTCCGTCCCGACCTGCCAGGCGTACTGACCGCAAGCGCTGCTCTTCACGGATTACTGCCACAATCACGACCTGATCATTGCCGCACCTGTAAATCACACGACAGGGTGGCTCTACAATCTGCCGATACCGCGAGCAACCCCGCTCCTTAAGCCTGCTGCCACTCTCCGGATGTAGCAGTAACTGCTCAATGTGAGCAAAAACCCGCTCGACCAGTGCTGCTGCGGCAAGCGGATTGTCGCGCGCAATAAAACCGGCAACCGCCTCCAGCTCTTCCAGTGCCGGCTCGGCCCAGATTATTTCAGCCATCGCGCCATACGCGCTCTGGCCTGCCGGTGCGGCAGAACCCGATCCTCCGCAACCGCCAGCTCGCCACGGGCAATGCCCTGACGCACCGCGCTCCGCTGCTGCAGTTCGTCATAGGTGAGCGCCTCACCGTCCGGCTGATCCTTGCAGGCATCCGCACGCACCCCCTGCTCCAGATCCTCCAGCCGGCCAAGTAACGCTTCCCATGCCCTGGCAGGCACGCAATAAAACGCCGGCTCGTTGCGATTGAGAATCGCGACGGGGAAACCCTCTCCAGCCGCTACCGTACCCATCGGATTTTTCTTGAGCTCGGAAACACTGGCCGTCGTTTCCGCCAGAATGACATGTGCCATGGCATCATCAACCGTACTGTTAACAGCACTAATAATAGCACCCTTTATAACACCAAAGAAAGATCAGTCCAGCGGACTGCGTACCGCCAGCCCGCCGCGGTTGAGCACGTGGGTGTAGATCTGTGTGGTGGCAACGTCCTCGTGGCCCAGCAGCTCCTGCACGGTACGAATGTCGTAGCCGGACTCCAGCAAGTGCGTGGCAAACGAGTGGCGCAGGGTGTGACTGGTGGCGGGCTTGTTGATGCCCGCATCGCGCACAGCGCTCTTGATGGCCCGTTGATAGGCCTGCTCATTGACGTGATGCCTGCGTACTGCGTCTGACCGTGGATCGCGCGAGCGTGTTGCTGCCGGAAACACATACTGCCAGCCCCAATCGGTCGCGGCGTGAGGGTACTTGCGCGCCAGTGCATGCGGCAGGTAGACATCACCACATCCCTCCGCACAGTCCTGGGCATGTACGCGCTGCACTTTCTCCAGATGTGCCTGCAAGGCAGCCGCGAGGGAATCCGGCAGCATGGTCACCCGGTCCTTGTTTCCCTTGCCCTCACGTACCAGTATCTCGCGGCGTGAAAAATCGACATCTTTTACGCGCAGACGCACACACTCCATCAGGCGCATGCCGGTACCGTACATCAGCGATGCCATCAGGTGATGCGTTCCCTGCATATGCGCCAGCACCTGCCGAACTTCATCCCGCGTCATCACCACCGGCAAGCGTTGCGGTTTTTTGGCCCGCGTTACTCCCTCCAGCCACGGCAAGTCCACCGCCAGCACCTCCTTGTACAGAAACAGGATGGATGACAGCGCCAGATTCTGGGTAGAGGCAGAGACATTGGCCGTTGTTGCCAGATGCGTCAGAAAGGCCTCCACTTCGGGCGCGCCCATTTCTGCCGGATGCCGCTTGTGGTGAAAAAGGATGTACCGTTTTACCCAATGCAGGTATGTTTCTTCGGTACGAATGGAATAATGCTTGACCCGGATCCGCTCACGCATCTGATCCAGGAGTCGAGGGGCCCCTGACATACTTGCTTCCTTGTATTAGGATGCCTTTCCTTAGGCACCCCATAGCATAATCAGGGACTTACAAAAATTACAACCGGATTAGATGTCAAAAGTGACGCATTTGAAGACGTCACTTTTGATACCTAGTTAACGTTATGCCTCACAGCCAAGTTACAATCTCATTCAAATTAGGAGATAGAAAATGAAAATAGTTACCGTCATAGCACTCTTTTGTGCAGCAGCAGTTGTTCCGTCATTCGCTCAGGCATCACTTTATGACCCATCAATCGAGCACGAGCCGAAGGATGGTGTCGTCAAACTGTATGGTGCTGGGGGGCCGAATACCGCCTTCAAAAAAGTCGCTGAGGTCTGGGAAAACCGTTCGGGTACCAAAGTGGAAATTATCGCCGGGCCTGAAAGCAGATGGTCTGCTGATGCGCAGGCAGATGCCGATATACTTTGGGGTACTTCGGAGCAGTCGATGACGGCATTCCTGCTAACCTACAAGACCTTCGACCCCAGCAAGGTCGAGCCGATCTATATCAGGCCCACCGTTATAGCCGTTAAGGCCGGCAACCCAAAGAATATTCAG
>JBASJP010000290.1:0-1716 GCA_049655345.1 Moraxellaceae bacterium | reverse complement strand
CGGTCAGGCCGCCTGAGCGTGCAGTTCGTGCGGACTCAGCTCCTCAACATATTTCTCGATCAGTGCACGATTGTCATGCTGCCACGGATGAAATCCCGGACGGTAGAAGTCAAGATATTCAGGAATGATCCGGGTCAGCATGCCGGGCTTGAGCAGCATGAACTTTGCAAAACCAAGTGCGCCACGCCAGTCGGTCAGTTTGCCATCATGCTTGAGTAGGCTGTACTGCATGCGCACGGTGATCAGCATGAAAAAGAATGTCGCTTGCGCCATTCCCCGGACGCGTAACCAGTAGTCACCATCAACTTCCTGAAAAACATCAAAAGCGACGGATTTGTGCTCGGTTTCTTCCACGGCATGCCACATGAACATGTCACCATACATGGCGTCCAGATTTTCGATGACATCTGCCTGTTCCAGCATCAGGTTGGCCAGGATGGCTGTGAAGTGTTCAAAGCCGACGGTCAATGCCAGTTGCTCACGCGGTGAGTAGCGTTTCTTGGCATAGGACAGGGCTTTTTTCATGAAGCCTATTTTTGATGTCAACGGCAGCTTGTGCTGATCGATCAGTGCCGGGTTAAAGGCTTCATGCTCTTTGCCGTGATTGGCCTCTTGCCCGATAAAGGCGCGCATCTGTGCCAGCAGCTCGGGGTCCCTGATCTGTTTCTCGTAGTTGCGCACGGCATGAATAAAGAAGCGTTCGCCATCCGGAAACGTTGTGGAAAGCGCATTCATGAAATGGGTGGTCCAGGTATTGCCGCGATACCAGTAACGCGGGATACGGGGAATGTCGTAGTCCATGCGACGAACGCGAATAGGGATCGGTGTCTTGCTGGCCATGCCATCTCTCTCTGTGCCTGCGCACAAGGAGTCCGTGCGCGTGTAGAGAATGTGCCCTCTGATGCGTCTGCGCTGAAGGTTAGTGCGAGCCTAAAATCGGTCATTAGGGGACAAATCCCCGCAGGCATCAATAAGTGACTGGTGGGCACGAGCGTTTTCGACACTGGCCTATACTTATCAGGCCGCGCGGTCTGACGTTGGGACAATGAAAAATTGTCCTCTGTCATTCTTGCTCGTGATCAGGGTTTTTTGAGGGAGGAAACGTCATGGAATCGGGTATCCACAAGTTCTCGGATCTTTTCAGCCAGCTCGGGCTGCCGGATGATTCGGCCTCCATAGATGCCTTTATTGCTGCTCATCGTTCTCTTGCGCCAGATGTTGCGTTGGCGGATGCGACATTCTGGAACGCGTCCCAGCGCGACTTCATTCGGCAGGAGATCATTGAGGATGCAGACTGGGCGGAACTGGTCGACCAACTGGACGTGAGCCTGAGGTGAGTCGTGACTTGCCGTGGGGTCAGGATATGAGTGGAGGGGTTTGACCGGTATGGGGTGCAGTGGATTGAGGCTGGATTTGAGGGATTCCTGAGGGCGTGGCTGCAGCCATATTATTCGCATAATGTATATTATGTTAAATATTTGATATGGCTCTTAAGCCCTCCCCAGGGATTCTCGTCCGCTTAACTAAATCTGTTACTTTTTATTAACTAAATCTGTTACTACCCTGGCGATGCAAATTGGCGCACCCCTTGTCAATCAGCATGCAAAAGTTTCCAGTTGTCAGCGTCCAAAAGTTTCCAGTTGATCAGTCCGTTTTTGCCTGCTTCTGACGTTGCTTAAAGCGGAAGGAGTCGTTGCCAGTCTCGAGGATGTCGCA
>JBASJP010000289.1:0-2376 GCA_049655345.1 Moraxellaceae bacterium | reverse complement strand
TGCCCCACCCGTATTCACATACTTATAAATATTGGGTGCGGGTGGCCATTTCTGCCACTGGCCTGCCTTGAAGTGCGGGCCATACATGTCAAACCGGGTATTGATGGCTGCGGTGGTTTTGTTCACCTTCTGGCCTGGCGCGAACGTAACGCTCCGTGGTGCACAGCCATCATCCTCCGGAAATGCCAGAGCCTCTGCTATTTTGTCCGCACCTTTCTCTCCGTTGATGGTCGCCAGGAACGCGAAATTGCCCGGCGCCCATGCCGCACCCGCACCCTGATCGCGCAATTTAATGGTCGTCCCGACTGGCATGTCATTCTTGAATGTCCCGCCTGCTCCCTCAAACGGATCACAAAGCGCCATGGGCGGATAATTGCACTGAATGGAGTGTTTTCCGGCAACCGCCATGGCCCGTACCGCAGCCTCGGTTGCTGTGGCTGGCGTAAACAGTTGGAGCACCGGGAGGAAGAACAGATCCAGAGTAAAGCGACCAGCGGCATCATCAAGAAGGGCAGGATCAAGATCAACACGAACGTAATGCGACTCGGTATCCGTGCCGGCTGGATACCTTCCGGAACCGTCATCCGCGCCACTACAGTAGATCCCTAAATTTGTCACCTCATCGGGATCGACATCGTACTCGGCACCGATTACGCAAAAAAAGCTGAATGCCGCATCCGGTAATCCAGCCGCCCCCAGCAGGTCCTGAATGCGCGCAAAACTTTGATCGTGACTGATGGCCTCGCGAGCGGCTGCCATAGCCCGCTCACGTGCACCATCCTTACCATCAAGCTCTACCGCCGCTGCAATCGCAGCGGCGTCGACAGCATTCTGAAGCTGGCTGCGCAATACAACGATGCGTCCGACATCTATGGCCAATGCGGCCACCGCGATCAGCACGACAATGAATACTGCCGTCATGACCAGTATGGAACCACGTTGCCGGCGCACTGGCAGCATCACGACACACCCCCTTAGTTATTGTTACTTTCGACGAGCTTTGCCCGACTATCATCAGGGCGGTCCTTGCGATAACGATCCATCGCTTTTTCCGCCTTGACGCCATCCAGCGTTGGAGGAATCATGTCACGCGACGATGCATTTGGATCCATCGTCTGGGATGCTGTATTTATTCCTACGCTGACGCCATAGTCCTTTGACATGGATGGCGTAGAGCCACAAGCCGCCATCAGCATGGCAGTACCTGCCACGAGCAAACCCTTAATTATTGACATTGCCATTCTCCTGGCTTAGCTGATGCCCGAATACACCTTCCACTCCACCGGCCGTTGCCCCCTTGGCATTGGTCGTTGACGGCTCTGGACGTTTGACATCCCTCCCATGCAATCGGCCAAGCAGATACTGGTCAAAATCGTTGGGCGGCATGATCACGTCCGTAGGCAGCGCCAGGCTTCCCTTGTTCACCGGCCCGACAAGGCGTGCCGTGACCACAATGACCAGCTCTGACTCGTTGCGCTGGTATTTTGATGAGCGGAACAGCGCACCAATGACCGGAATGTTGCCCAGTATGGGAAACTGCGCAATGGCATTGTCCATACTGTTGGACATCAGGCCGGCAATCGCAAAGCTTTGGCCATCCGCCAGCTCAACCGTTGTTCCTGCACGGCGAACAGAAAATGACGGCAGCCTGAGATCATTGACCGTGAACGTATTGATGCCATCCACTTCGGACACTTCGGACAGCAATTTCAGATTGATCTTGTCACTGTTCAGCACGGTTGGCGTGAAGCGCAGCCCGACACCAAACGTCTTGTAGTCAACCGTGACGGTGCCGTTCTCATCCTGATTAACCGGAATCGGATACTCGCCACCCGCAAGGAAGTTGGCCTCCTGACCTGACAGTGCGACGATATTGGGCTCCGCCAGCGTTTTGGCCAGCCCCTTTTCTTCCAGCGCCTGCAAACTTACACGCAACGAATTAGGTGGAATCAGCAGACTGCTGACCGGATTGAGAACACTGGCAGCACTGAAGTTTGGCGGGCTGATGGTGCCGAAAGAACCAATTATCGGCTTGCCAATCGACACCCCAAAATTGCCCGAACCATCCAGATACTGTGCCTGGATGCCGAGCTCCTTCATGGACGTGCGTGAGACTTCGGCAATACGTGCCTCCAGCATGACCTGTTGTCCCCCTGCCACCTGCAGGAGGTTGGTCACTTTTTCTGCCGGCACAAAACTGCGCGCCACAGACAATGAATCGCACCGGGTTTCGTGGAGGCCTCAACTCCTGAGAGAATGAGGCATGAAAAAGACCACTACTTACTCCCCTGAAGTCCGTGAGCGCGCCGTGCGGATGGTTCTTGAACACCTTGGCGACTACCCGTCTGAGTGGGCGGCCATCGAATCCATTGCCCC
>JBASJP010000288.1:0-2847 GCA_049655345.1 Moraxellaceae bacterium | reverse complement strand
CCAAAGTGGTATGGCCCTTTGAGCACCGCAGTGGTGCATCGAACCAGCGATTCGCTTGGGGTTGCTCATTGACTTGGACCCTGTCAAATTATTAAAGTGGTCCATTGCTTCTTGCGCGTTGAGTTTGGCTCACTCGGGTTTCCACCCATGGTGAGCAAGAGGAGTTTCTGGCATAAACGTTGCTTCAGAATATTCAAGTGACTTGAACTGTATTGAGAATATAACCAATATGGTTCACGATGCTTAATCTGAATTCATCAATCCACCCGAAAGGAAGCGACTATGCGTAGGCGAAACACGATATTGGCAGGAACGGCGTTGTTGACGACATTTATGAGTCTGGCTCTCGTGGCCAGCCCGGTCATGGCTAAAGAAACGGTGAAAATCGCCTTTATCGGTCCGTTGACCGGCGGGGTCTCCAACATGGGTCTGGGTGGACGCAATTCCGCCGATTTGGCGGTGCGCCTGCGTAATCAGGATCCCAAATCCAAGTACACCTATGAATTGGTGGCGCAGGACGACGAGTGCAAGCCCAATGTGGGTGTGCAGGTGGCAACCAAGGTGGCTGCAGATAAAAATATCGTGGCTGGCGTCACGCACTATTGCTCGGCTGTCGCCATGGCCACCGCGGGCGTGTATAACCGTTTCGGGATGCCAGCTGTGGTGTGGGGGGCTGTTCTGCCCGATGTCACCTACGGCAACGACTTCAAGGAAGTTCATCGTGTCAACGGCACGATGATCAATCAGAACGAGATCGCTTACAAATTCATGGCCGGACTGGGCTACAAAAAATGGGCCATTATTCATGACACAACTGACTACGGCAAAGGCCACAACAAATACTTCAGCGAATTCCTGAAAAAGGGTGGTGGTACGGTCCTAGGTACCTTCGGGGTGACTGCTGACCAACAGGATTTCACCACCGAACTGACCAAGATTCGTGAGTTGAATCCGGACGTCATTTACTTCGGCGGGCTGACGCCGCTCGGGGTACGGATTCGGACCCAGATGGAGAAGCTGGGCATCAAGGCTCAATTCCAGGGTACCTCCGGGATCAAGTCTGATGCCTACATTCAGGGTGCCGGCAAGGAGCTGGCTGAAGGCACACTTTCATTCATCGAGGGGGCGCCATGGGAGAAGCTGCCAGGCGGGCTTTTCTTCACCAGCAAATACGCACAGCAAAAATACGGCGAATCAGCTGAGGCTTACGGTCCCTTTGCATTTGCCGCCGCCAATCTGATCATGGATGCGGTGGAGAAGGTCGGGCCGGATCGCAAAAAAGTGCGTGACGTTCTGAACAAGACCAATGGTGTCGATACGATTGTTGGCAAGGTGACCTTTGACGACCATCGCCAGAACATCGTGCCGCTTATCACCAAGTACGTGGTGGAAAACGGTGCATGGGTGGTTTGGGAAGACAGCAGCTACGGCAAGGGCAAGCGCAAGCTGTCCGGTTTGTAATCCCCAAGATGCCCTCCTGCACGCCATCGGCGACGCGGGAGGGTAATTCTCAATCGTTTCAGGAAACCTGATGAGTGAAGTTAGTCAATACATCTTCAACGGCCTGATGCTGGGCGTGATTTACGCCATGGTCGCCGTTGGCTTTACCTTGTTTTTCGGGGTGCTGGACGTTATCAAGTTCTCGCACGGTGATACGTTGATGGTGGGTGCCTTCGCCGGGCTCACGGCGTCCATCGTGATGATGAAAATCGGGCTGACTTCTCCGGTGCTACAGTTGCTCGCGGTGGTTTTTTTTGCAGTCGCAGTCACTGGTTTGCTGGGGGCGGGAATTGCCAAGTACCTGATCCTGCCGCTGCGTCATGCTCCACCGCTCAACACGCTTTTGGCGACGCTGATGCTCGGCACCGTGATGCGCGAGGCGGTTCGTTTGTTCTATCCTGACGGATCCAACTCAAAACCGTTTCCCGCATTGCTGCCTACCTCCATGGTGGAACTGGGCGGACTTTCGCTGCGAATTGATAACCTCATTTTATTGGCCAGTGGACTGCTCTCCATTGCCGGGGTACACCTTCTCATCACGCGAACCAAACTCGGCATGGCGATTCGTGCTGTAGCGCAAGACGGGGAGACCGCGCGGTTGATGGGCATCAATTTCGAGGCGGTTGTGTTGATGACCTTTGCACTGGGTTCTGGTCTGGCTGCGCTCGCCGGTGTGATGAATGGCCTTTATTACAACGAAGTCAACTTCAATGTCGGTTTGCTGCTGGGGGTGATCGGGTTTGCCGCGGCCATCCTGGGGGGGCTGGGCAATATCTATGGGGCCATCATTGGCGGATTTCTTTTCGCTGCATTGCAGGTGCTTGGCAGCGCCATGTTGCCGGCACTGATTCCAGGAATTCCCAGCTCTTACAAGGACGTTTTTGCCTTCGCCGTTGTCATCATTTTTATGGCATGGAGACCGACTGGTCTGATCGCCGAAAAGTCGAGCGAACGAGTTTAGAACCATGAAACAAAAAGAAACCATCACCCCCGCGAAATCCGCCGCGATGCTTAGCATCATGGCGCTTGTCCTGACCGTTTATGTGTGGTTTTTCCTCCATGCAGAGAGTCAAATCAGCATTGCCATTTTGCTGGTTGCCGCAATCCTGGTCGTGATCCTGAGTCGCCGATTCGGCGTTACCTTGCAGGTCGAGCAGTCGGCCGCACGGCGCCCGGGCCTGTCCCGATGGTTGGCCGTTGGCTCCGGTCTGGCCTTGATCGCGGCTTTCTACAACTCACACTTCGTGTTGCTGATGTTGTGCGGCGTGTTGCTGTACTCCACGGCCTGTCTCGGTTTGACGGTGCAATTCGGATATTCGGGCGTGGCCAACTTTGCCGGGGCAGCCT
>JBASJP010000287.1:0-2083 GCA_049655345.1 Moraxellaceae bacterium | reverse complement strand
GCAATGAGCTTTTCCCGGGGGCGCTCTGCCTCCGGCCAGTCGGTGATGGGCATTGTGATCGGCCTCCTTGCCGGTCAGTAGGCGCTGACTTTTTCCATGTCTGCGCTACGCTAGTGTGCGGGCGGATGGTATCTTTACGCTCTCTTTGCGTCACCTTCATTCGACGCCATGAATTACCCCTGCTGAATTGCCATGATGGATTGCCCATGACTGCACGTCTTGCCAACAAACGCATTGTGCTCGGAGTGTCCGGAGGTATTGCTGCCTACAAGAGTGCCGACCTGATCCGCCGCCTGCGTGATGCCGGTGCCGAGGTGCAGGTGGTGATGACCGAGGCAGCCCAGTCCTTTATTACGCCGCTGACGCTGCAGGCGCTGTCCGGCAATCCGGTGCATACCGACTTGCTGGATCCTGCGGCCGAGGCAGCGATGGGGCATATCGAACTGGCCCGCTGGGCGGATCTGGTGCTGGTGGCGCCAGCCTCGGCCGACTGTCTGGCGCGGCTGGCACAGGGCGTGGCCAATGACCTGCTGACCACACTCTGGCTGGCAACAAAGGCAAAGCTGGCGGTGGCGCCAGCCATGAACCAGCAGATGTGGGCGGCGCCGGTAACCCGCGCCAATCTGGCGACATTGCAGGCCCGGGGCGTGGCGGTTTTTGGCCCGGCAGCGGGTAGCCAGGCCTGCGGCGATGTCGGCGAGGGCCGCATGCTGGAGTCTGTCGAGCTGGCCACTGCCTGTGCGAACCAGTTCGAGAGCGGCTTGCTCACCGGGCGTCATGTAGTAGTTACCGCAGGGCCAACGCGGGAGGCGCTGGATCCGGTGCGCTATCTCAGCAATCACAGCTCCGGCAAGATGGGCTTTGCTATCGCCGAAGCCTGTGTGGAGGCGGGTGCACGTGTGACGCTGATCGCCGGCCCGGTCAGCCTGCCTACCCCGGCACGGCTGAAGCGGGTGAATGTGGTGAGTGCCGACGAGATGCTGCTGGCGGCGCAGGCCGCCGCAGAGGGTGCGGATGTTTTTGTGGCGACCGCAGCAGTGGCGGACTACCGCCCGGCGCGTGTAGCCGAGCAGAAGATAAAGAAGTCGGCTGATGTGATTGCGCTCGAGCTGATCAAGAATCCTGATATTGTGGCGACCATTGCGGCACGGCCGGATCGCCCGTTTGTGCTGGGGTTTGCTGCAGAAACCGAGAAGGTCATCGAGCATGCGCGCGAGAAGCTGTTGCGCAAGAAACTCGACATGATTGCCTGCAATGATGTGGCCCGTGCCGATATCGGATTCCAGAGCGATGACAATGCTCTTACGGTGATCTGGGCAGATGGCGACCGGCATCTGGACAAGGCGGGCAAGACCGTTATTGCGCGGCAGCTGGTGGAGTTACTGGCCGAGCGACTCCTGCAGAAGTGATTTTTGATTGATGTGCAGTTACTGCTGATTTTTTGCAAGGACAGAACATGAAGAAAACCGTGGATGTGAAAATACTGGATGCACGCATCGGTACCGAGTTTCCGATGCCTGCCTATGCGACCGAGGGTTCGGCCGGGCTTGATCTGCGTGCCTGTCTGGATGCACCACTGGTGCTTGCACCAGGTGAAACCCATCTGATCCGTACCGGTCTTGCCATCCACATTGCCGATCATGCGTTTGCCGGACTGGTGCTGCCTCGTTCGGGGCTGGGTCACAAGCACGGCATTGTGCTGGGTAATCTGGTCGGTCTGATTGATTCCGATTATCAGGGCGAGCTTATGGTGTCGTGCTGGAATCGTGGCAAGGAAAGTTTCACCATCCAGCCGGGTGAGCGCATTGCTCAGTATGTGCTGGTGCCCGTCGTGCAGGCAGATTTCCGCATGGTGGACGATTTTGATGCCAGTGCTCGCGGCGCGGGTGGATTTGGTTCGTCGGGCCGGCATTAACGGCTTTTCTGGCGGCAGGATTTAGCGGGGGATATATGGTGCTGGGTAAAAAGAAAAAAGCCGAGAGCGGTAACGAGAGCAAGCCAGAGAAAAAAACCGCGCGCCCGGTAAGTGAGCGGCGTGCAAAAACGCCTCTGCAGGCGGGATTGCCAAGCTTGCTTGCGGCGG
>JBASJP010000286.1:0-1858 GCA_049655345.1 Moraxellaceae bacterium | reverse complement strand
ACCACTTTGCCAACGGGCAGTGCGCAGGGAGAGCCATCCAGAAACGAATGCTGATACATCATGGCAATCACTGACCCTGGAGATCGTGTTCGATCAGGAAAATGCGGTCTTCGCCAAAATACATGTCATCGCCAACAAAAAAGGTAGGCGCACCAAACGCACCACGTTGGGCGGCACTCTCGGTGGCCTCCTTCAGTTTTGCCTTGACCGCATCATCCTGCGTCTTCGCCATCAGATCGGCGCCCAGCAACTCGGTCAGCACCGCAACATCGGCCACATCCTTGTCATCCACCCAGTACGCACGAAACAGCTTGAGCGTCAGCGCCGGCAGATCCGCCGGATCGGCCGCCGTCAGCGCACGCATGGCATTCAGGGAGTTGATGGGGAAGCGGCTCGGAAACCGCAGCGGCTCGCCATAGTACTTCGACAGACGCTGCAAATCCTTGAGCATGTACTGGCCCTTGAACGGATTGGCGCCCGGCATCATGTTGCCCGATGCCTTGAACACACCACCGATCAGGAACGGACGCCACACCACCGGCGCCAGCTTTTCCAGTCGCGGAATCTGCGTCGCGGCCAGAAAGCTGTAAGGGCTGGCAATGTCATAAAAGAACTCGATGGTCTTGCTCATGATCCGCTCCTTGTTGTTCGTTTTTATTGCAGGCAGTTGTAGCAGGTTATGGATGGCAGGCTATTGATCGTTACCGCGTTTTTTCACCACGATGACCAGCACTACCGTGACAACCAGTGCGACCAGGGGAAACCAGAACAGTCCGCTCGGCATTTCATTGCTCCAGTTACGTCAAACGTCATCAGGCGCCATCAGCGCATGTATCAAAAAAAGCACCACCACCTCAGTTATCAAGCAGCTTGCCCGGGTTCATCACATTATTGGGGTCGAACACTTTCTTCACGGCTTTCATGTATTCAATTTCCGCTTCGGAACGCGTGAAGCCGATATAGGGCTTCTTGGTCATGCCGACGCCGTGTTCCGCCGAGACCGAACCGTTGTATTTGGCCACCGTCTCGAACACATGCGTATTCACCACCTTGCACTTGGCAAAGAAATCTTCCTTGGCCATGTCATCCGGCTTGAGAATATTCAGGTGCAGGTTGCCATCGCCAATGTGGCCGAACCACACCACGCGGAAGTCCGGATACTCCTTCGACACAATCGCATCAATGTCGGCAATGAAGCCCGGCACGCGCTGGATGATCACGGAAATGTCGTTCTTGTAGGGCGTGAACTTGGCGATGGTTTCGGAAATGTCTTCGCGCAGGCGCCACAGGTTTTTCGCCTGGGTTTCGTTCTGGCTCATCACGCCATCCACCACCCAGCCCTGCTCGACGCAATGCTCGAACAGCGCCATGGCTTCATCGGCCATCGCCTCGCTCAGCGCCTCGAATTCCAGCAGCACATAAAAAGGAGTTGCTGATTCGAACGGGCGCGGAATACCGGTGTGCTCAATCACCAGCTGCGTCGACAGCTCGGAGAAAAACTCGAACGCGGTGAGGTCCATTTTTTTCTGGAAGGTCGCCAGCACTTTCATGACCGAATCAAAATCCGGGGTGCCCAGCACCAGCACACGCAGGTCGCGCGGCTTGCGCTCCAGCTTCATGGTGGCTTCCACCACAAAGCCCAGCGTGCCTTCGGCACCAATGAAGAGGTGACGGAAATCGTAGCCCGTCGCGTTCTTCACCATGTCCTTGTTCAGCTCCAGATAGTCGCCCTTGCCGGTAATGACCTTGAGGCCCAGCACCCAGTTGCGGGTCATGCCGTACTTGATGACCTTGATGCCACCGGCATTGGTGCCGATGTTGCCGCCGATCTGGCTGGAGCCGGCACTGGCAAAGTCGA
>JBASJP010000285.1:0-27535 GCA_049655345.1 Moraxellaceae bacterium | reverse complement strand
GGCAACAAACAGGTCAGGCCATGGCGGCCTGACTTAAACGAAATGGCCTCCACGATACCCGGGGTGATTCACTTCTGCCAAAGTTGCGTATTGTAGTGCTGGTCGGGCAAAAAGCGGGAAAGGCGGCCTCACTGATTACCAACGAAAATCCCGCACTTCAACTGTTTAGCTGCCCGCACCCAAGCCCCGTGTTTGTGAACAGGTCGCCAGGTAACAAAGACAAGATACTTGAGGTGTTCCGGCAGGCAGCAAGGGCGGCACGATGAAACCACTGGCCGGCACAGAGGCACCGACATGCGTGCCAATCACACAGGCATACGCCACGCCCTGATGATTATTGCGTTTTCTCTGGCACATCTGCCCCGGTATTTTTTACTACGGGCGTCAGTATTGTCAGCCTTTCGATAAACCAGTACGGCGTTTTGTCCATCTGCGTGGGGATGATATTGTAGTCAAGGCACCAGCCATCTTCGGTACAGGTGACCGCATGACCTATGCCGTTACCCTCAACACGCCATACCGATGCCGCTATCCCCATGTGATCAAGGTGGTGCTTGACTGCAATGGCATACTCTTCGCAGTCACCGCTGAAGCGGTAATCACCGGTCACATCCTGTTCAACGTAATTGCTCACGCACCATTTATCCAGATCACTGACATACACAAAGCGGTCGGAGATGGTTCGGTTGATCGCCCAGAGATTCTCCGGAACGGTGGTGCATGCCGGCAAAACGCTACCGGCGCACAGGATGACGACAAGGCTGCGCACAAATGCAAAGATCGACCGATTGCCGTGCCCGGTGGCATGCAACCATGCAGGCATTACGTCTGGAAATCTCAACCGGGCTACTCTCAGGGATAATTTGAACAAGCTCACGCATCCGCAACAATCCGGGCACTGGCAAACCAGAAATCTGGACACGTTGGCAAGGGTGCCCAGTGTATTGCAGGCCACGGGGCAACACACCACTGATCCGTGCCCTCCCGTCCCGTAAAACCTACCCCTCGCCAGCAGGCTGCCTTCTGCGAGACAATTCGCCCCATGACCACACCTTCCCTTCCCCAGCATCCCCGATCCAAAGTCCTCTCTGTTGCCCCGATGATGGACTGGACTGATCGTCACGACCGGTACTTCCTGCGCCTGTTCAATCCCCATGTCCGCCTTTACACCGAGATGGTGACCACCGGGGCGCTCATCCATGGGGATACCGCCCGCTTCCTGAAATACGATGCCATCGAGCACCCGCTGGCCCTGCAACTGGGGGGATCAGACCCTGCCGAGCTGGCCATCTGCACGAAAATGGCCGAGGACTGGGGCTATGACGAGGTCAACCTGAATGTGGGCTGCCCTTCTGACCGGGTGCAGAAGAACAAGATTGGCGCCTGCCTGATGGCCGAGCCCGATCTGGTGGCCGAATGCATCGCGGCCATGCAGGCAAAGGTAAAGATTCCGGTCACGGTGAAGCACCGCATCGGCATCGACAATCTGGATGACTACGAGCATCTGGTGAAGTTTGTGGACACCGTGGCCAAGACCGGCTGCCAGACCTTTGTGGTGCATGCCCGCATCGCCATTCTGGCGGGCCTCTCCCCCAAGGAAAACCGCGAGATTCCGCCGCTGCGCTACGAGGATGTGTACCGGCTTAAGCGCGAGTTCCCGCAACTGGAGATCCACATCAACGGCGGCATCAAGACCGTGGCGGAGATCCGGGAGCACTGGCAGCACACTGATGGTGTGATGATCGGGCGCGAGGCCTACCACAACCCTTATGTGCTGGCAGAGGCGCTGCCCTTGTTCGGGGTAACGGAGCTGCCTTCACGTGACGAGATTCTTGCGCAGTATCTGGAATTCATGGCAAAAGAAATGCAGGAAGGGGTTTGGCTTTCGCACATGACGCGGCATATTCTGGGTCTCTATCAGGGCCTGCCCGGCGCACGTCGCTGGCGCCAGCACATCAGTGACAACGCCCATCGCAAGGGCGCGGGACTGGAAGTGGTGCAACAGGCTGCAGAACATGTGGCAACCGCGATGGCGGCAGCCAATCAGTAAAGGACGACGGGTACACGATGAACCAGCTTCAGCAGTTGCAGAAAATGACCACAGTGGTGGCCGATACCGGTGACATCGCCAGCATTGCCCGCCTGAAACCGGTGGATGCCACCACCAATCCTTCGCTGATCCTGAAGGCTGCCAGCCAGCCGGAATATGCGGCGCTCATTGAACGGGCCGTCAGCCTGGCCAAAACGGAAGCGACGCCAGATGCCCGCCGCCGCCGTGCCCTGACCGAAACCGCAGTGGCTTTTGGCGCGGAAATCCTGACGCACATTCCCGGTCTGGTCTCCACGGAAGTGGATGCCCGCCTGTCGTTTGACACCATGGGCACCGTGCACGAAGCACGGCGCGTGATTGCTGCCTATGCCGCTGCCGGTGTGCCGCGTGAACGCATCCTCATCAAGATTGCCAGCACCTGGGAGGGCATTCGTGCTGCCGAGTTGCTGGAAGGTGAAGACATTCACTGCAACCTTACGCTGCTGTTCAGCTTTGCCCAGGCACAGGCCTGTGCCGAAGCCGGTGTCACCCTGATATCGCCGTTTGTGGGCCGTATCCTGGACTGGTACAAGAAAGCCGAAGGCCGCGACTACACGGCAGAAGAAGATCCGGGCGTGAAATCCGTGGCACGCATTTACGAGTATTACAAAAGCACGGGCGTAAAAACGGTCGTGATGGGTGCGAGCTTTCGCAACACTGGCGAGATCACGCAACTGGCCGGCTGCGACAAGCTGACCATCAGCCCTGCCCTGCTGGATGAACTGGCAGCAAGCACGGCAATACTGCCGCGCCGGCTGGACCCTGCCCGTATTGACTCCGGCCTGCTGTTGCCGCGTCTGGACGAGAAGGCCTTCCGCTGGCAGCACAACCATGATGCGATGGCGACGGAAAAACTGGCCGAGGGCATCCGTCTGTTTGCGGCCGATCTGGTCAAGCTGGAAAACATGCTCATACAAAAGCTGGAAGGCTGAGGAAGCACACCATGCCCTACGTGAATATCAAGGTGACCGATGAAGGGGTTACCAAGGAACAGAAGGCCGCGCTGATTGCCGGGGTGACCAACCTGCTGAAGGATGTGCTGGGCAAGAACCCGGCCACCACGGTGGTGGTGATTGATGAGGTGAATACCGACAACTGGGGTATCCGTGGCGAGCAGGTGACCGAGTTGCGCAAGGCCGGTAGCTGACACCTGGCAACCCATCGCCATAAAAAAAGCCCGACTGTGATCGGGCTTTTTTTATGGCTGAAATTTTTGCATCAACGCTCTCGCATTAAAGCTTCAGCATCACAGCTTGCTGTCGCGCTCTTCGCACTCCAGCATGTCCACCAGATTGTGGAAGGTATTGCGGTTTTTTTCATTAAGGCCCATCAGTACCCGATGCGCCTCAATCACATTGCGCGTGAGTTCCTGCTGCGATGGCTCGGTAAAGGGCAGCTCGTCCAGTGGTTCGTTGATGGCGGGTGCCTTTTCCAGAATAAGGAAAACACGGTCAAAGCCCATGCTGGACAAAATCCGGTTTACATCCGGGTTGGTCGACAGGATCACCGGCTTGCGTGCCAGTCGTTCCTTGAGCGACACGGCAATCTTGGCAATCAGGCCCAGTGCGGTGCTGTCGATACCGGTGGTCTCGGTCAGATCGATCAGTACGGAGTGCAGGGAGGCATCCGCAAACATGCGCTCCAGAAAACCTTCAAGACAGGCACACAAGGGTACCCTGACCTCACCAACAAACTTGATGACATAGGTACCGTTATGCACGGCATAGAGAATGCGACCTGACAGCATGATCACTCGTTCCGGTTGACTACCAACAGCGCAATATCGTCCGGCACTTCCATGTCGCCATCCACCTGCAGAAGCGATGCTAGCGCATCAGCATCCTTGGGCCCCTGAGACACCACTTGCAGCAAATGGGCCTCCCTGGCCTCCATGCTGCCCTCCGGCAGCACCTCCAGCACACCATCCGACATGGCCACCAGCGAGAACTTCTGCGCCAGCGGGATCACGATGTCTTCAAAGGTGGCATCACTGAATATGCCTACCGGCAGCCCCCGCCCTTCCAGCGCACTGGCAACGCCATCGTTGATAAGTATAGGCGGCGGAAAGTGGGCACCGATGCAATAAATCAATTTGTTCTCAGCCAGGTCAACTACCCCGCAAAACATCGCCAGATGCTTGCCCATGGCCATGGAGATGAGTTCCTTGTTGATGTCACGCATCAACCGGGCCGGCGAGAGGGTATTCGAGGCGGCACGCTTCTCGTAATGACGCTGGATGCGGTTGGTCAGTGACTTCAGGAAGACGGTGACAAACGCGCTGGAGGCGCCATGTCCGGACACGTCGGCCAGATAGAAGCCGATGCGGTCAGGCCCTATGCGGAAGTAATCAACAAAGTCACCGGACAGGTAGAGCGATGGAATGATGCGGTGACTGAAATGGCAGGTTTCGTTAAAGACATGAGGGGTGGGGGGAAGCATGCGCAATTGCACGCGACGGCCCGCCTCCTGGTCTTCTTCCAGCAGGTCCAGACTGCGCTCCAGCTCGGCATTGGTCAGCTCTAGCTGTTCACGAATCTGGCGGTTCTGTTTGAGCAGGTGGCCGCGCTCCAGGGCACGGCGTACGGAGTGCTCCAGCACTTCCATTTCGATCAGTGGCTTGAACAGGTAATCCACCGCGCCATTGCGTAGTGCCGTGACCACGTCGTTCATGCTGCCCTGACCGGACACCACGATAACGGGGGTCTCGGACGACTCGCTGTTGATGGCCTTGAGCACATCCAGACCGTCAACCAGCGGCATGCGCAGGTCGCAAATCACAAGGTCGGGTTTCTTGTTGCGAAACAGGGCCAGCCCCTCGTCACCGCTGCGGGCTGTGTCCACTTTGAAACCGCTGTCACTCAGATAGACAGCAAGACTTTCGCGTACCACGGGCTCGTCATCAATGACGAGAATATGGTCTTGGGATGGTTGTGACATACCGGGCTTGAAGGCCTGTTCTGCGGGGTTTGGCAACACTACTCCTCCCCCTTCTGGCACGCAAGCACACGGCGATTCACCGGGTCAAAACCCATCACTTACCGGGGCCATATCGGCCTGTGCGGTCTCGGCCGTGGCTGCCGGGCTGGCAGCAGGTTCGGGCTGGGTCCCGGTACCCGTGCCGGCCCCATCGTCTGTCGGGGCGGATGCCGGGCTGTCCGGTGCAGGCTCTTCAGTCACAGGATTTTCACTGGCAGGTTCATCACTGCCAGGCTCCTGGTTAGCAGGCTCTTCATCAAAGGATGCATCATCAAGAAAGGGGTCTTCTTCGATAACACCATCGTTGACCAGAAAAGCGCGGCGCTGGAAGTAAGCATCACGGATCAGGGCATAGCGGTCACCCTGCACCTCCAGAGACTCCTCCATGGGAATCACGTCGGCACGAGTGTCAACGATATCCAGCGCCAGCACGGCGGCATTTTCTTCCCAGCCAAACTCAAGCTGGTTCTCAAGAATTTCTCCGATCAGCTGTGCAGCCGCACCCATGCCGACGCCATCACGAACGGTCACGCCAAACATGAACGGCACCACCACATAAGGACCGGCGGGCAACCCCCACTTGGCAAAGGTCTGGCCAAAGTCTTCCTCATGGCGAGGCATTTTCATGTGTCTGGCAACATCAAAGAAACCAACGATACCAACCGTGCTGTTCACCAGCAGGCGGCCGGTATCCTGCGCGGACTGCACCAGCTTTCCCTGCAGAACATCGTTCACAATCACGATCGGCCCCTTGAGGTTGCCCAGCATGTTGGTAATGCCGTCGTCGAGGAACTGCGGGGTGATCTTGCGATAGCCCTTGGCAACCGGCTTGAGGAAGTAGCGGTCCACCTTGTCGTTGAAGGCAAAGACGTGACGATTGAATCCCTCCCAGGGATCGGGATTGGGGGTAGTCTCGGCAGCCATGACTGTGCCTGAGAGCAGTAACGCAAGGGCAGCAACCCCGAAATAATGACGAACCATCAGTACTATCCTGTACCTGCATCAAAGCCGGGCATTCTAGGCGCCCTTGGGGCTGGAGGGAAATCAGGCAAGCCCTGTACGCCTGGCAATCAGATGATCCAGGCTCAGGCGTCCCGGCCCCTGCCCCAGCAGCACCATGAACATCAGGAAAAACAGCAGAGGCAGCTTGAAGTTGCCAAACCCGTCATCCGAAATGGCATACCCCTTCCAGAGCTCGGCAAGGCTGGACCAGTCTGCCGGAAAATGCACGGCATAGGCCGCCACGAAGGTAAGCACCATGAGCATGCCCGCCACATAGCGGGTGCCCAGCCCCAGCACGAGCAAGGCGGCACCAAGGATTTCGGCCCAGGTGGCAATGAACCAGGAAACATCCACCGGGATCACGTTGAACGGAAACGGGAACTGGCTCTGGATATCGGCAAACCAGTTTTGCCCGTGATACTTCGAGAGGCCTGCCTCCATGAACTCATAGGCCAGCAGCAGCCGCAGCAGAAGGCCCGGGGCAAAGCTGCCAAACCAGATGGACACATCGCGAAAGCGGTCGTCCCAACGCTGCAGGCGGTCAATAAGCGCGTTCATTGAATAACTCCGCAAGGAAATGATGAGTGGCTGAAATGGTGCAGCTTTGATGCGTGCCGGATGCGGTTGTTACATGTGATTGCCAGCTATGGTTGCTAGATAGTGGCAGCCGTGCCCGCCACGATGCCTTGTCGACGAAGGTCTGCGAGCATGTCGTTGCCTGCAGACAGGAATGCCGCCGCATCCGTAAAGCCTGCCTCAGCGGCCAGCTGCTCCAGCACGGTGCTACCGGAGTGATGCGTATTGAGCTGGAGCAACTCGACCAGGCGTGCCGTCAGGGCATTCACCTGCAAAAAACGCACTGCATCTTCTTCGTCGCGATACACAATCAGGAACGTGGGAAGCTCAGGCGGGGATGTCGCATCGAGCATGTCCGGATCAAGCGCATGCACGGGCCAGCGATACACCAGCGGCCACACACTCTCGCGCACTAAAGGCCGTTCGGCCAGCAGATCACCGTCAGCATTGATGGTCACATCCGTGCTGTCCGTCTCGGCGCACTCGGCGGCCAGCTCCATCCACTCGTAATGCAGTAGTTCCTGCACCCAGGGCTTTGTCGCCATGAACTCCTTGCGCGCAGCCTCCATCCAGGTACGGAACTCCAGCGAAATATCACGAAAGTAGGGACTCTCGCAGCGATGCTGAGAGAAAAAATCGCGAACCAGGGCAGACCATTCTTCCTCTGGCAGCAGACGCTTGAGAACCGGATAGGCATTCTCGACAAAGTCGCGGACATTGTTGAAGAAAATGTCTCGGTAAATGGCCAGCCGGCGTGCCTCAACGGCAGGTGCCGGCGCGTTGTCCGGATCACGCAGCCAGTCGGTCATCTGCTTTTGTACCTGCTGGAATGCAGGACGCTCATCAACCGGCATGGCGCACCCCGGATGTAATGAACGGCTGCTGGTGCTGGCGAATCAGCCCCATTTCCTGCAGCAGCACGGACAATGCAGGAATGTTGAAATCTCGTTCAAGCAAAGTGGGCACTGCGCCCAGCCGCTTGTAGGTGCGGTCCAGCAGTTGCCAGACCTCCGGAATCACATCGGCACCGTGGGTATCCACGCGCAAATCCGGCGCTTCTTCGTAATGACCGGCGATATGGATATAGGACACCCGCTCTGCCGGCATTGCATCAAGAAAGGCATTGGCGTCGTAACGGTGATTGATGCTGTTGACGTAGATATTGTTCACATCCAGCAACAGGTCACAGTCGGCGCGCTGCAGGACTTCCAGCAGGAAATCCTGCTCGGACATTTCCTGACCAGGCGCGGCGTAATACGAGACATTTTCGAGGGCAATCCGGCGGCCCAATACGTCCTGCACCTGTTGCACGCGCTCTGCCACATACCGGGCCGCTTCATGCGTGAAGGGAATGGGCAGCAGGTCATACAGATGACCGTCGTCGGTGGTGTAGCTGAGGTGTTCGGAGTACAGACGAATCTGGTGTGTATCCAGAAACCGGCGAAGGTCGCCGAGAAACTGCATGTCCAGTGGCTGCGGGCCGCCTATGGACAAAGAGAGGCCATGACACACAAAGGGATGACGCTCAGTGAACTGGCGCAAGCTGCGGCCATAACGCCCGCCCATGCCCATCCAGTTTTCCGGCGCAATCTCGAAAAAATCGGGAATATCAGAAAGCGCCTCCGTCGCCAGCTCCTGCATGAAGCTGCGACGGAGGCCGAGACCGGCACCCTCAACCATAAAGCGTGAATCCGGTTGCGTCATGATCATGGTTCCGGTGGCTCTTTTTTCAGGCTGACTCAGTTAACGCCGTAAGTCTTGGTACCGCACTTGCCTTCGCCACACTTGCCTTCTTTGGCAGACTTGTCGTCCTTCTTGGCATCAGTTGACTTGGTGGCAGCTGCATCCTTTTTGGTACCGCATTTGCCTTCGCCGCACTTGCCTTCTTTGGCGGACTTGTCGTCTGTCTTGGTGCCGCACTTGCCCTCACCACACTTGCCTTCCTTGCCGGCCTCATGATGAGCCGCCACGGTGAATCCGCTGGACAGCGGCTTGGCGGCAAACGGATTTTCGGCAGCCTGGCTAACGCCGGACAGGGAAACGGCAAGCACAGCAGCAATCGGGGTCAGGGTGCTGAGTCTGGACATGGTGTAGCTCCTTTGCATGATTGACATTATTGGCGCCGTCTGGCGCGAGTGTGTGAAACATGGGCTGCGTTGCAGCTTCCCTTATCTGATGGCGGAAGCGTCAACTTGTTACAACCCGATGGTAAAAACAATGTGACAGGCAATCATCCGGTCGTGACACCCTATATACGCAAAGGCCGCATCGTTCGGATGCGGCCTTTGCGTATCAGTTTGTAACCGTATGGTTATTGATCAGCGCTTGCGCACGATGATGCTGCCAATCGAATACCCTGCGCCAAAGGAGCAGATCACCCCGGTGTCGCCCGACTTGATGTCGTCACGGTGCAGATGGAACGCGATGATGGAGCCCGCCGAGCTGGTATTGGCATAACGGTCCAGAATGACCGGGGCCTCTTCACGGGTGAAGTCACGGCCCAGCACACGCTTGGCAATCAGGTCATTCATGCTGAGGTTGGCCTGATGCAGCCACATGCGCTTTACCTGCTCTACCGGCACGGATAGCTCGTCCAGATGTGCAGAAATCTGCTCGGCCACCATGGGGCAGACTTCCTTGAACACCTTGCGACCATGCTGCACAAACAGCTTGTCACGCTGGCCGACACCGGACTCGTCGCAACGGTTAAGGAAACCGAAGTTGTTGCGGATGTTGTTGGAGTACTGGGTCTGCAACTTGGTGCCAATGATTTCAAACGAATTGGCTGCCGTGCAGGTCTCGGCAGATTCGATCACCACTGCCGTGCAGACATCGCCAAAGATGAAATGGCAGTCGCGGTCACGCCACTCCAGATGCCCCGAGCAGATTTCCGGATTGACCATCAGGACACACCGTGCCGAACCGGAACGGATGGAGTCTGTCGCCATCTGCAGACCAAATGTGGCCGACGAACAGGCCACATTCATGTCGAAGGCCCAGCCCTTGATACCCATGGCTGCCTGGATCTCGATCGACATGGCGGGATAGGGGCGCTGCATGTTGGAGCAGGCAACGATCACTGCATCAATGTCGTCTACGGTCTTGTTGGCCTGCCTGAGTGCCTCGTTGATGGCAGAGATGGCCATTTCGCACTGCAGGGAATGCTCTTCATCGCTACGCTCGGGAATGACCGGGTACAGGCGATCCGGATCAATGATGCCGGACTTGTTGATGACGAAGCGTGACTTGATGCCAGAGGCTTTCTCGATGAACTCGGCGTTGGATGGGCCCATGGCCTTGATCTCGCCACGTTCAATGGCCTCGGCGTTGCGCTCGTTGAAGCGGATGCCGTACTCATTGAAGGATGCGACCAGTTCGTCGTTGCTGATGCTTTCGGACGGCGTGAAAAGACCTGTACCGCTGATAACGATCTGCTTCATGAAACTGTTTACCTGTGTGCGGGCCAAGCCCTTTTATTTTGGAATCTCGCCCCAGAGCTTGTCGAGACGTGAGGCCGATACCGGCACAGCGGTCTTGAGGGTCTGGGCAAACAGCGAGACGCGGTATTCTTCCAGCAGCCACCGGTAATCCGTAAGGGCGGCTGCATCGATATCACGCGCCAGCAATTGCTGACGTCGCGCTTCGTATTCCTGCCAGCGACGGCTCATTTCTGCCGACGCCAGATCATCCTTCACTACATTGTTTGGCAGCTTGTCGAGCCGCAGCGCCAGCGCGCTGAAATAGCGCGGGTAGTGCTGCCATCGATCAAACGGCACCGAACCGAGAAAATCCTCCAGCTGCAACGCCTTGAGCTGTGCCCGGATGTCCGCCACTGCCCGTGCAAACACGGGGGCCTTGAAGTCTGCCAGGCGTGTCTGCACGGCGGCTGCCGCTGCATAACTGCGGGTAACCACCCCGGTCATGCGCTCGGCTTCGGACAGGATAAGCGGCCTGCGGCCACTTAAACGCTGCTCAAAGGACTCGCGAGTGTAAACCAGTGACTGACCCGCCACAAAGATCTGGTCGGACAATGCGATGGCAAACCGGGCCTCCAGACTGGCGCGGTTTCCATAGGGAGCAAACTGCAGGGTCAGGGTTTTGTTATCCCCCAGCCGCTTGGCCGCCTGTCGGAATTCGGCAGCACACTTGAGGCGGAACAGGGCGTTAAGCCCCTGCGGATGGGCGATTTCGGCCTCTCGCCGGGTGGCAAACAGGCGCAGATCGACCTTGCCATCCACCTCGACCAGGGCCGGGTAGGCACGGCTCTGCATGCCTTTTACGGTCATCTCGACCGATTCGGGAATGTCGACATCCGGCCAGTCTGTCAGGCCCGTACGCTCCAGCCCGAGGGCCGCCGGGGCCTTGATGGCCTGCCCACCCTGCTCGCGCAGGCCGCGCCGCAACGCCAGCAGGTCGCGCCCTTCGGCGAGCACCTGCTGTTTTTCGCCCAGCACCCGGATATTGAAGCGGCAGTGGTCCGGCAGGCTCTCCTCCGGCAACTCTTCCGGGCTGATGACAACCCCACGACGGCGCAGGGCCGTGATCAGCCGTGCGGGCAACTCGCCCTGCCCGTCCGCCAGCTCCTGTAGCAGCGCCGCTGCCGTATCCGGTACCGGCACCAGCTGGCGGCGCACCGGCTTGGGCAGGTTTTTGAGCAGGGCCTCGATTTTCTGCGGCAACAGGCCGGGCACCAGCCAGGCCAGTCGTGTATCACTCACTTCATCCAGCAAACCTGCGGGCACCAGCAGGGTCACGCCATCGGCGGCCTGGCCTGGCTCAAAACAGTACTCCAGGGCAAAGCGGGTGCTACCCATGACCAGCTCATCCGGGAAATCCGTGTCACTGGCCTCGGCGTCATCGCGGGCCAGCAGGTACTCACGCGTCAGGAACAAATGCCGGGCATCTTCGCGCTCAACCGTGCGGCGCCATCCTTCAAAACTGGCCAGACTGGCAATGTCGGGCGGAATGCGTTCGTCGTAAAAGGCAAACAGGGTTTCTTCGTCAATCAGGATATCGCGACGACGTGCCTTGTTTTCCAGCACACGCACTTCTTCGATGAGCTCACGGTTATGCCTGAAAAATGCCGCCTTGAGTTCGGCATCGCCTTCCACCAGTGCGGCACGAATGAAAATCTCGCGCGACTCCTCACGATTGATGCCTTCGTAACCCACCTTGCGCTTTGGATTGAGAATGAGGCCATAGAGCGAGGTTTGTTCGTAGGCGACCACACGGCCCTGACGCTTCTCCCAGTGCGGCTCGAAATACTTGCGCTTGAGCAGGTCGCCGGCAACGGCTTCGGCCCACTCCGGCTCGATTCTGGCGACGGTGCGGGCATAAACGCGCTGTGTCTCCACCAGATCTGCAGCCATCAGCCAGGGCGGGCCTTTTTTTGCCAGTACCGAACCGGGAAACACAAAGGCTTTCTGTCCGCGTGCGGCCAGGTATTCGCGGTCTTCCTGCTTCTGGGCAATGCGCGACAACAGTCCGGCCAGCAAGGCACGGTGCACAGCCTCGTAACCGGCCTCGTCCTTGTTTTCGTGCCAGTCCATGTCCTGGCACAGCAACTTGAGCTGGCGGTGGGTTTCACGCCATTCGCGCAGACGCAACCACGACAGGAAATGACGGCGGGCAAAGTCGCGGCGCTGGTTCTCGCTGAGATCGCCACGTTGCGCTTCCAGCGTGTCCCAGAGTTTCACATACCAGAGAAAATCCGAATCGGGATGCCTGAACTGCGCATGTCGTTCATCGGCCGCCTGCTGCTTGTCATGCGGACGGTCGCGCGGGTCCTGACTGCCAAGGGCGGCCGCAATGATCAGCACTTCACGCAGGGCCCCGCGCTCACGCGCTTCCAGCAACATGCGCGCAATGCGTGGATCCACGGGAAACCGGGACAGGGTCTTGCCGACACTGGTGAGATGTCGTTCATCCGAAACCGCGCCAAGCTCCTCCAGCAAACGGAAACCGTCATTCACATAACGCGAATCCGGTGCGTCCAGGAACGGAAACTCTTCGACATCACCAAGCTGCAGTGCTGCCATCTGCAAAATGACCGCTGCCAGGTTGGTGCGCTGTACTTCCGGAACGGTGAACTCGTCACGACCGATAAAATCTGCCTCCGAATAGAGACGAATGCACACGCCAGGTGCAATACGGCCACAGCGGCCCTTGCGCTGGTTGGCACTGGCTTGCGAGACAGCTTCAATCGGCAGGCGCTGCACCTTGCTGCGATAGGAATAGCGGCTGACACGGGCAAAGCCCGGATCAATCACGTAATGGATATTGGGCACCGTCAACGAGGTTTCCGCGACGTTGGTGGCAATCACGATGCGGCGCCCCTTGCCGGTCTGGAACACTTTCTGCTGCTCATTCACCGACAGGCGGGCATACAGGGGCAACACCTCGGTATGCGGTGGGCCGTACTTGCGTAGCACGTCCGCAATCTCGCGAATTTCGCGTTCGTTGCTGGAGAAAACAAGGATGTCGCCCTGCCCGCGCCGGCCCTGCGTGCGCTCGTGCTCCAGACATTCCTCGACAGCCGTCAGCACTGCGCGGGGAATGGCTTCCTCTATCTCGTCAAAACCCTCGTCTTCATCAGACGCCACCACATCAGTACTGAGCGGCCGATAGAGCACTTCCACCGGGTAGGTGCGGCCCTCCACCAGAATCACCGGAGCACCCTTGCCGGACGCATCGGCAAAATGCCGGCTGAAACGTTCCACATCAATGGTGGCAGAGGTGATGATCACCTTGAGATCGGGCCGCTTGGGCAGCAGTTTCTTGAGCACGCCCAGCAGAAAATCGATATTGAGCGAGCGCTCGTGCGCTTCATCAATAATGATGGTGTCGTAGGCGTTGAGAAAACGGTCGTATGCGAGCTCGGCCAGCAGCACGCCATCGGTCATCAGCTTGATGTAGCCATCCGGCGAGAACTCGTCGGTAAAGCGCACCTTGTAGCCAACCTTGTCCCCGAAGGGCAGGTCCAGCTCTTCCGCGATACGGGCAGCAACCGCCCGTGCCGCAATACGGCGTGGCTGGGTATGACCGATATAGCCATGCACGCCGCGCCCGGCCGCCAGAGCCAGTTTGGGCAACTGGGTGGTCTTGCCGGAACCGGTCTCGCCCGCCAGCACAACCACCTGGTGTTCACGAATCGCCGCAATGATGTCATCGGCGCGGGCTGATACCGGCAGGTTGTCCGGATAGCTCAGGGCCGGGATATTGGCCTGGCGACTGGCCACAGTCGCCTGCGAGGTGGCAATCGACTGCTCCAGGGCGGTCTGCTTCTCCGCCCGCTGCTCTGGCGACTTGATGGTATCCAGGTCGCGCAGACGCTTGCGCAGGCGCGGACGGTCCCGGGACAGACAGGCGTCAATCGCCTCACGCAGGCGGGATCGGGCAGAAGGAGCAGACATGGACACAGCATCGAAGCAGGAAAGCGCCGATGATACGGACAAGACCGGCAGGAATGAATGGGCGTGATGTATTCCGGCCGGCATCCCGCCCCGGGATCAATACCCCGGATTGCGCACCTGCACCTGCTGGATCACGGCCTGCATCTTGCGCAGCTTCTCTTCCATGGCCGCAATATCCGCCAGCGCAAGCCCATCGGCTTTTGCCTTGCTGATCTCTGCCTGCAGCCGCTGGACATCTTTTTCTGCCGCCTTGAAAAATTCGGTCAGGACCTGCTGTCGTTCCTGCTCTGTCAGTGACACCTTTTCTGGCAGTGGCCTGGCATCGGGATGAGTAGCGGAACGGGCATCCAGAGGTGCTGCTGTCTTTGCGTCTGCCGACACACCTGCTGCTGCACCGGAAGGATCCTGTCCTGCGTCGAGTGAAAAAGCCGGAGATGCTGCCGGCGCTGTCACAGATGCGCCAAACCAGTAAACGCCGCCCAATACGGCGAACAACATGACGAACAATGACAGCGACAACGCCATCGTCCTGATGGAGAGATTCATGTACGGCCCCTCAACAATCCTGCTCAGATATCCAGCGCCTTCCGGTAGGCGGTCTGGGCAATGCTCGCCACCATGTTGCGCGGCACCAGTCGCGAGAACAGCAACTGCAGCCGGTTGAGTGCCCCCGGTACATACAGTGAGCGTCGGGTTTTCATGGCAGTGATGGCATCACTTGCACAGGACGTTACATCCTGAAGAAACATCGTGTTCTCGAAATACTTCAGCTTGCTGCCTCTGGTCATTTCCGTATCAATGCCGCCAGGCGCGAAGACAGTGATGGACAGGTTCTCGTCACGAACCTCCTGCCGCATGCTCTGGGAGAAGTTGGTTACAAACGCCTTCGAGCCTGCATAGGCTGCCTGATAGGGAACCGGCAGCAAGCTGGCCATGCTGCTGATGACCATGATGCCGCCGCCTTGTTTCTTGCGGATGAGATAGGGTGAGAAAAGGCTCATCAGACGAATGACACTGGTCACATTGGTGGCCAGCAAGCTCTGGAATGCAGCCCAGTCCAGCTCGACATGCCGGCCAAAGTGGGTCACTCCCGCATTGAGGATGACGCCATAGACATCCCCCACTGCAATTGCCTCTTCAAAAACCCGGTCGACATCAACCGGGCTGGAAAGATCTGCGGCAATGACATGACAGCAGACCCCGGCTTCCTTTTCCAGTTCAGCCTTGAGCGCATCCAGCTTGTCGGCCCGGCGCGCCACCAGAATCAGGTTGGATTTGTACTGCCTGGCCAGCTGGCAGGCCATTTCCTTACCCAGCCCGGATGAGGCACCTGTCACCAGCACCCAGCGGGAATCAAGTGTCATGTCTTTCATTTTCAACTTCCTGATCTGTCCATGAAGCAAGTGCCTGTGCGATTAACGCGGGCGCACGGAGATGCCCAGACGGTCTGTCACCTTGCCATCAAACGTACCGATGGCATTGAAGTAGCGATACTGTGTCTTCCACGTTTCCCATTTCGGGTACAGGGCGCGCAACTGCGCCTCACTGGTCAGCGTGTTCAGATCAAGCCCCCAGTGCGGACGGGAACCAAACTCGCGCAGATAGGTGTTCTGGTGTGTGACCATCACCGGACGGGCACCTTTGCTGTCCCGAAGCGAAATCACTTCCATGAACATGGTGTCGCGTCCCTGCTGCGTGGCAATCAGTGCATCGGATGCTTTCACAAACCGGATGGCAACCGGCGCGGTATGCACAAATCCCTGTGCAAACAGGCTGTCAGCCACGCTGAAGGAACGCTCTATCGCAGCAATCGTCTGACGCATGTCAAAGGCCGCTTCAATCGCAATGGCATCGGTATAGTTCACAACACCAACATTAAACACCTTGTAGCTGACGTTGGTGTAGTTGTCGTCTTCCTGCGAGGTCAGGCTCTGTTCGAGAATGGTCTTGGCCAGCTCGGGAAAGGTATCCACTATGGCGGCAAGTGGCATTTCCAGCACAGTAATGAGACCCGAGACAAAATCCGTACCCGGCTGCCCGCGCTCTGCCGGCAACTGCTCCGGCAACGGAGAATAGACACGATAGCGCTCGGTGATCAGGAAGCTGTGATCGCCATTGGCATCGGCATAGGGGGTGTACTGAAACTCGATATGTTCCGGTGACGTCCTGTCGGCATACACAGGCTGCTTTTGCAGCACTTTTTCAAGATAACCGCCCGGCTGCTTCAGCTCGGACCATTTGACCTTGCGCCGCACTTCGCGCAGCCAGAATTTTGCATCTGCACGCAAGACAACCGAGTACACGACACCCATCGACCCGATGGAAACACGTGCTGCATTGAACGCATCATCGTTCTGGATCAGCTGGACAGGGATAGTGGCGTCTTCTTCCAGCTTGCCCGTCCATGTTGATGGATTGGTAATGCCGTTGGATGGCTCTATCTGCACCATGCGACCGCCTTCCACCACCATCTGCAGGCTTACGGCCTGATCGGCAATCGGGCCGTAACCAAGACCGGAGCCATGCGTCGCCGTCATCATCACACCGGCGATGGTCTGGCCGTCATAGCCACCCATGTTGAACAGGGCAAGACCATTCCTGTCCAGGTAATCGTTAAGTTCCCTGATGCGGATACCGCTTTGCACACGCACCAGTCGCGGCTCGTTCGGGTTCTTGAGCCGGGTCCGTTGCAAGGTCAGTGTCTTGTTGAGTTTTTCCGGGGTAAACAGCACTTCATTCGTGATGGCCACATCCGATGCGGAGTGACCCGAGCCGGTCATGCGCACGCGCTTGCCTGCACTGGTTGCCTTGCCGATGTATTCGCGCAGTTGTTTGGCACTGTCAGGCTGAGCCAGGTATTCCGGCTCGACCCTTTCAGTCTTCATCCAGTTTTCCCACTCGCAGCCAGACAAGGCCATTGCCATTGTGACTGCGAGTGCCATCTTGCCCATTGAACGACCGAATGCGTGCTTCATGAGTTCCTCTCCGTGGATTGCCGGTGAAATCCATCTTTTTGTAGTGGCCCAGCATCCGTACCGGGTGACTTGCAGACAATGACTTCACGGCCCAATACAGCGCCCCGGATGGACTGGCGCGCCAATAGTCCCTTCTCCCTCCGCAGTCCCTCTGCCCCCGGCAATGACCCGATAAAGTGTCATGTTTTGTTCACCCCACCGGTATCGCCATATCCGCTACAATGGCCGCGCCCCTTGATTGGGGCTTTTGCCGTTTCTGTCGCGAGATTGCCTGATGAGCCTGTCCACGCCGCTGCCCCTCCTTCCCGACCTGCCCGTCAAAGCCGGTGACCGCAGGCATTGGGGCGCATTGACGGGGTCGTCGCTGGCGCTGACGCTGGCAGAGACTGCGCAGCAGCATGCCGGCGTGGTGATCGTTGTGACCGCGGATACGCAGTCCGCCACCCGTCTGGAGGACGAACTCGGCTTCTTTCTGGCCGGCACCCTGCCGGTGCTGCATTTCAGCGACTGGGAAACCCTGCCCTACGACCAGTTCTCGCCGCATCAGGACATCATCTCGGCTCGTCTGCGCACACTGGCGACCCTGCCCGGCCTGCAGCGCGGCATTCTGGTGGTGCCGGTCAGCACACTGGCCCAGCGCATCGCCCCGCGGGGCTGGCTGGGTGGGCATTCCCTGTCACTGGCGGTGAAGCAGAAACTGGATGGCACCGAGTTCCGCCGCCAGCTGGAAGCCGCCGGCTATACCGCGGTCGATACCGTGTTCGAACACGGCGAATTTGCCGTGCGCGGCAGCCTGATCGACCTGTTCCCCATGGGCACGGAATATCCGCTGCGTATCGAACTGTTTGACGACGAGATCGACACCCTGCGCCGCTTTGATGTGGACACGCAACGCACGGTGGAAAACATTCCCAGCGTTGAACTGCTGCCCGCGAAAGAGTTCCCGCTCGACAAAGGTGCCATCCGTCGTTTCCGTGATGCATGGGCCAATGCCTTTGACGGCGACCCGAAACGCTGCCCTGTGTACCAGGATGTGATCAACGGTCTGGCCGCAGGTGGCATCGAATATTATCTGCCACTGTTTTTTGAGCAGACCAGCACACTGTTTGATTACCTGCCGGGAAATGCACTCTGCTTTTTTGATACCAATGCCAAAAACCAGATTGATCATTTCTGGCAGGAAATCCAGAACCGTTATGAAAGCCGGCATCACGACACCACTCGCCCGCTGCTGCCGCCGGAAAAACTTTTTCTGCGTGACAACGAGCTGTTCGAGGCCCTTAACCGCTTTCCGCGTATCGAGTGGCAATCGGGTACGGTCGAGGAACGTGCCGGCAGCCTTAACCTGCCCTTTGCGGCATCACCGGCATTACCGGTCGATGGCCGCAGCGATGTCCCCCTCACCGCACTCACGACGTTCATGCAGCAGCATGCCAGGGCCCGCATCCTGTTCAGTGCCGAAAGTGCCGGCCGCCGTGAAAGCCTGCTGGAGCTGTTCGGTCGTTCCGGACTGAAGCCGCGCACGGTGGAAAGCTGGCAGGACTTCCTGCACAGCACCGATACCGGACCTGCCATCACCATTGCGCCGCTGGAACAGGGCCTGTGGCTGCAGCAACCCGAACTGGTGGTGATTGCCGAGTCACAACTGTTCGGCCAGCGCGTCATGCAGCGCCGTCGTCGCAAGGCCAGCAGCCAGGACGTTTCTGGCGAAATGATCATCAAGAACCTGAGCGAACTGCATCCCGGCGCGCCGGTGGTGCATATCGATCATGGTGTCGGCCGCTATCAGGGACTGGTCACCCTGGATATCGACAACCAGCCCCAGGAATTCCTGCTGCTGGAATATGCCGACAAGGCCAGACTTTACGTGCCGGTCTCCAGCCTGCACATGATTGCCCGCTACTCCGGCGCCGACGATGCCATGGCCCCGCTGCACCGGCTGGGTACGGAGCAATGGACCAAGGCCCGGCGCAAGGCCGCCGAGCAGGTGCGTGACACGGCCGCAGAACTGCTCAATATCTATGCCCGGCGTGCCGCACGCCCCGGCTATGCCTTTGCGTTCAACGAACTGGATTACCAGCACTTTTCTGCCGGTTTTCCGTTTGAGGAAACCGCCGACCAGGCCGCAGCCATTATTGCGACCATTACCGATCTGCGTGCACCGCGTCCTATGGATCGACTGGTGTGCGGCGATGTGGGCTTTGGCAAGACCGAAGTGGCCATGCGCGCTGCCTATGTTGCCGTGCAGGATGGCCATCAGGTCGCCGTACTGGTGCCGACCACGCTGCTTGCCCAGCAGCACTACGAGAACTTTCGTGACCGCTTTGCCGACTGGCCGGTGAAAATAGAGGTGCTGTCGCGCTTCAAGTCCACCAAGGAGCAGAACGCCGCCCTCAAGCAGCTTGAAGAAGGCAAGGTCGACATCATCATCGGCACCCACAAGCTGCTGCAGGATGATGTGAAATTCCGGAATCTCGGCCTGATCATTGTCGATGAAGAACACCGTTTTGGTGTGCGTCACAAGGAAGC
This sequence comes from Moraxellaceae bacterium, assembly GCA_049655345.1. GTDB lineage: Bacteria > Pseudomonadota > Gammaproteobacteria > Pseudomonadales > Moraxellaceae > UBA2031. The sequence goes on along the minus strand of JBASJP010000285.1, from coordinate 7,976 downwards.
GCTGAAGAACCTGCGCGCCGAAGTGGACATGCTGACACTGACCGCCACCCCGATTCCGCGCACACTGAACATGGCCTTTGCCGGCATGCGTGATCTCTCCATCATTGCCACGCCACCGGCAAAGCGTCTGGCCGTAAAGACCTTCGTGCGCGAATCGGGCGAAGAAGTAGTGAAAGAGGCCATGCTGCGCGAACTGCTGCGTGGCGGGCAGCTGTATTACCTGCACAACGAAGTCGACAGCATCGAGAAGTGCGCACAGGAACTGCAGGCACTGGTGCCGGAAGCACGCATCGGCATTGCCCACGGCCAGATGCGTGAGCGCGAACTTGAACAGGTGATGCAGCAGTTCTATCACAAGCAGTTCAATGTGCTGGTGTGCACCACGATTATCGAAACCGGCATTGATGTGCCAAGCGCCAACACCATCATCATGGATCGTGCCGACAAGCTCGGTCTCGCACAGATGCACCAGTTGCGCGGACGTGTCGGTCGCTCGCATCACCAGGCCTATGCCTACCTGCTGACGCCAAACAAGAAAGCCATGACCGGCGATGCGGAAAAACGTCTGGAGGCCATTACCCAGGCCGACGATCTTGGTGCCGGCTTTGCACTGGCCAGCCACGACCTTGAAATCCGTGGAGCCGGTGAACTGCTTGGTGAAGAACAGAGCGGCAACATCAATACTGTCGGCTTTACCATGTACATGGAGATGCTGGACCGCGCCGTGAAGGCCATCCGTGCCGGCAAGACACCGAATCTCGACCAGCCACTGGAGCTGAGCACCGAAATCAATCTGCGCATCAGTGCCCTTATCCCGGATGAGTACCTGCCGGATGTGCACAACCGTCTGATGCTCTACAAGCGCATCAGTAATGCAAAGACCACGGATGAACTGAACGAGCTGCAGGTGGAAATGATCGACCGCTTTGGCCTGCTGCCGGACCCGACGAAAAACCTGTTTGCCGTAACGGCACTCAAGCTGGAAGCCGAACGACTGGGCATTCGCAAGATTGACGCAGGTGCAGAGGGCGGTCGACTGGAGTTTTCGTCAGAAACAAGGATTGATCCGATGCGCCTGATCAAGCTCATCCAGACCCAGCCACGACGCTACAAGCTGGAAGGCGGTGACCGGCTGAAGTTCATGCTGAAGAGTGAAGATGCCACGCAACGCCTGCAGGTAGTGCACGAGGTCCTGCAGGCATTGCAGAGCTGAGTGAACCGAGTGAGGCAGGATTGAGCCCGTCAAACCAGCGCCAGACTCAGCCGCGAATCTCGACACGTCCGGCCAGCCAGAAGGCAACCAGGGTCATCGTCACGGCACCGTAGCCAACCCAGTCATAGTGCATGAGACGGCCCTGCGCATCCTGGGTGAGCACCAGTGTCGGCAGAAAGGCGGCAATCCCGGAAGCCAGCTGCTGCATGGCCGAGTTGAAGCTGAGAAAGCGTCCGCGCACATGCGCATGACTCACGGACGACAGCAATGAAATCGCGGCAATCACTCGACCGCCAATCAGGATCATGAACAGCGTTGTCACCACCAGCACCACGGGCACCGGCACCGCCGGCAAATGTGTCAGCACCAGCAGGGGTGGCACACTCGTCAGACAGGCAATACGAAAAGTTCTGGCCTTGCCGATGCGATCACTGAGGCGTCCGATCAAGGGTGCCGTCAGCAGCGTACCGATACCGCCGTACAGATAAATCAGCGGCAACTGGGCTTCCGTCAGTCCCACGTTCTGCACCATGTAGGGACTGATATAGGCAATCACGCTGAAGCCTGCCAGCATCAGTGACGACACCAGCGCAAAGGCAAACAGGTGATTGCGGTCCCACATCACCATGCGCAAGGTGCCGACAATCTGGACCGGACCGCTTTCACGGGCGGGTACGGACGGCAGCAGCTTTGGTGCCAGCAACAGCATTGGCGCGCTGAGGGCCGAAATAAAGAAAAACGGCATACGCCAGTCAAAATGATTGGCCAGATAAATACCCAGCGGCACACCCGCCACGGCAGCCAGGGCAAAACCGGTCATGACCTTTCCCGTTGCAGCGCCACGGCGCTCTTCCGGAATGCAGTCCGACAACAGCGCCATGATGACCGCGGTCAGTACACCACCAAACACACCCGCCATTGATCGTGCCAGCAGCAGGCTGTGAAAGTCCCATGCCAGACCGCAAGCCACTGTCGCCAGAATGAATCCGGCAAACAGACCAGTCAGGGCATGACGCCGGTCAAAGCGATCAATCATGAAGACGCTGGCAATACCGGCAATGCCCGCACTCACGGTGTACGTCGACACCAGCCAGCCGAATTCGGCCGTGGTAATCCCCAGCACACGCATGAGCTGAGGCCCCAGCGGCATCAGCACCATGAAATCCATGATGTGACAAAACTGGATGCCGGCCAGCAGCCAGACCAGTTTTTTCTCGAACGCCGGCGTGAGTGCGACAGTGGTCATGAAGCTCCCTTAAACCTTTCTTACCTTGAACACACGGCCCTTGATCTTGCTGAGACCCTGCATGGCCTGACTCGCCACGTCACGATCCACGGCGACATAGGCCTGGATATCAAAAATATCGATCTTGCCAACCTGCGCCCCCGGAATGCCGGCATCACCGGTCAGCGCACCCAGAATATCGCCGGGACGCAGCTTGTCCTTGCGACCACCGGCAATATTGATTGTCACCATGCGCGGTGGTGCAGCCGGCCCACGATCCGACACTGCCGGCACCGGCTGCCAGTCGGCCTTGATCGACTGGTACTCCTCGATCGCCGTAACACGATGCCCTTCGGCCGGCGCGCACAGGCTCACGGCCAGCCCACTCTGCCCGGCACGGCCGGTACGACCGATGCGGTGCACATGCACTTCCGGATCAAATGCCATCTCGACATTGACCACCATCGACAGGTCCTTGATATCCAGACCCCGTGCTGCAACGTCAGTGGCCACCAGTACGGGGCAGCTGCGGTTGGAAAACTTCACCAGCACGAGATCACGCTCGCGCTGCTCCAGATCGCCATGCAAGGACGCCACCTGAAAACCCTTGGCCGACAACGCCGTGACAACTTCCTCGCAACGCACCTTGGTGTTGCAGAACAGCACCGCAGATTCAGGTTTGTGATGACGCAACACTGTCGCCAGCACATTCACGCGCTCGCGGTTGTCCACTTCATGAAATATCTGGGTGATTTTCACGGTCTCCGGTGCATCCGCCACCGTGACGGTCACCGGATCACGCTGGAAACGTGAACTGAGCGAACGGATTTCCGGCGAGAATGTCGCAGAGAACAACAGGGTCTGGCGACGAGCCGGCATCTGGTTGACGACATCCATGATGCTGTCGTGAAAACCCATGTCCAGCATGCGGTCGGCTTCATCGAGTACCAGCACCTTGAGGCCGCCAAGATTAAGTGAGCCCTTGGCCAGATGTTTCAGCACACGACCCGGCGTTCCCACGATCACATGTGCACCATGCTCCAGCGAATCAAGCTGCGGTCCCATTGGTACGCCACCGCACAGGCTCAGCATCTTGATGTTGCCGGCAAAGCGCGCCAGCCGGCGCATTTCCTTGAGCACCTGGTCCGCCAGCTCACGCGTCGGACACAGCACCAGTGCCTGCACATTGAAGTCGCGCGGGTTAAGCGAGCTCAGGACGCCAATGCCGAATGCTGCCGTCTTGCCGCTACCGGTCTTGGACTGGGCAATCACATCGCGACCAGCCAGCAGGGAAGGCAGACTTTGCGCCTGAATGGGGGTCATGGCGTGATAACCCAGATCACTCAGGGTATCGAGCAGGGCAGATGGCAGGGACAGTGTGGAAAACGCAGGGGATTCAGAAACAGACGTCACGGGAAAGACCTGGGAACAGGAGGCAGGACGGGCATGGTAACACTCCCCGGCCAGCCACACGGAATCCGGCCAGCGGATTCCGTGCATTACCTTGCGTACCTTCCCGTGACGGGGAAGGACCTCAGTAGTCGTCGCCCTCTTCCTCGGCCGCCGCAGCGGCCTTGCGCCGCTCTTCCTCATCCTTGGCATCCATGATTTCGCGCAGCAGGTCGTCCAGATCGGCAGGCTCCTCGTCCTCCTCGAACTCCCCTGTCAGGTGGCTGTCCGGCACCAGTTCACCACTTTCATACAGTGCCCAGATTTCCTTGGCATAGCGCGTATCGAGCAACTCCGGTGCAAACTGGCCAAAGTACTCCGCCAGATTCTGTACGTCGCGCTCCAGCATGGTGAAGGCATTGTTGTTGCCGGCGGCATCCACCGCCTGCGGCAAATCAATGATTACCGGGCCTTTGGGGTCGATCAGGATGTTGTATTCGGAGAGGTCACCATGCACGAGGCCGGCACACAGCATGCGCACCACCTCACGAATCAGCTGGTCATGACAGGCCACCGCCTCTTCCGGGGTAAAGGCCACCTCGCTCAGGCGTGGTGCCGGACGGCCATGACCATCCGAGACCATGTCCATGATCAGCACGCCATCAAAGCAGCCATGCGGCGTCGGCACACGCACACCCGCATCTGCCAGACGGTACAGGGCATTTACCTCCGAGTTCTGCCAGGCCTCTTCCAGCTCCTGCTTGCCGAAGCGCGAGCCCTTTTCCATGGCACGCGCCGCACGCGAACTTTTGACCTTGCGGCCTTCACGATAGGTGGATGCCTGCTTGAAGCTGCGGTGATGCGCATCCTTGTACACCTTGGCGCAGCGCAATTCACCGGCACAACGCACCAGATAAACCGTGGCTTCCTTGCCGCTCTTGAGCTGGGCAATCACCTCGTCAATCAGTCCGTCTTCCAGCAGTGGTTCAAGTCGTTTCGGGGTTTTCATCCGCGCAAATTCACCATCATCATATAGCCGACATCACGCGGTGGCACTCACACCCACACGGGCAGCAACCATTTTCCAGTTATCGTCATTGTGCAACGACTGCCAGTCCTGACGGAACTTTCCCTTCATTGCCTCAAAGCGGCGCTGCTCGGGAAACTGGCCACGTTTTTCCAGAGCGGCCAGCACTTCCAGGGCACCCGCACGGTGATTGCACACCAGCACCATGTCGCAACCGGCATCCAGTGCGGCATTGGCACGATCACTGAAGGAACCGGTTGCCACGGCACCTTCCATGCTGAGGTCGTCAGAGAAAATAACACCATCAAAACCAAGGCGATCACGCAGGATGTCCTGCAGCCAGAAAGACGAAAAACCGGCAGGATCAGGATCGACCTTCGAGTAGATCACGTGGGCGGGCATGATGCCCTGCAGCTCACGCGACAGTTCGGCAAACGGCACCAGATCGTGCGCCTCGATGTCGGCCCACGGACGGTCGTCCACCGGCAACGCAACATGCGAGTCGGCCGCAACCGAGCCATGTCCAGGGAAATGCTTGCCAGTGGCGGCCATGCCGGCCTCGTGCATGCCACGAATGAACTCGCGCAGCAGCGTCACCGCAATCCGGGGGTCTGCATGAAACGCACGATCACCAATCACCTGCGAAATGCCGCAGTCCACATCCAGAATCGGTGCAAAGCTGATGTCTACGCCAACCGCCAGCACTTCACTTGCCATCAGCCAGCCACACTGGAAGGCTTGCTGACGTGCTTCGCCCGGGTTTTCTGCATACAGGTCGCCAAACACCTTCATCGACGGCAGACGCACAAAGCCGTCTCGGAAACGCTGTACCCGCCCACCTTCCTGATCAACCGCAATCAGGATTTCCGGGCGCACTGCACGGATTTCCTGCACCAGCGCCGTCACCTGCGCCACGCTCTGGAAATTGCGTGCAAACAGGATCAGCCCACCCACGTGCGGGTGAGCCAGCAATACTTTTTCTTCTGCCGTGAGGGTCAGCCCCTCAACATCCAGCATCAGGGCGCCAATCGCCATGAACCGCTCCTCACATCAATTCTTGTCAAAATTCTTTTCAGCCGGCTGTAACACCAGCTTCCTGCTGAACTGCTGGTTAACCAGCACAGGATCGTGAAACGCCATCACACGATTACTGCCCGAAAGGAACAGGGGAATCCCGTCATCATAATGCCTGCTGGCCGGGTTTCCACTCTGCCCGCCCGCATTGATCAGGTGCAGCGGCTCTTTCTGGCTGAAATCCACAATCAGCCTCATGGCCGGGACATTCCACACCTTGAAGCCCTCGCCAATGGTATAGCCGGCAACATTAACGGTATTGGTAGAGCCGGGAGCCGGATAAGGACCGCGGTCCAGATAACGCCCCAGCAGCCCCACCACCATCGCCGGAACAGCAGGCAAATGCGGCTTCATTCTGGTGGAACCGGACTCCCAGGCATAGGTATGCACCTTGCCCCAGCGCCATTGCCGGGGATCAGAACCCAGCCTCAGCAAGGACTCCTGCCAGCTCATGGCCAGGGTGCGCACTACAATATCCCATTTGTCCTCCCTGAGTCCTGCCGTGTTCACATCATCCCAGAACGGGCTGTCTTCCCTGCCCAGCATGTGATCCTGCTGGGCAGAGTAGGTAATGAGATTGGCCAGTAAAAAGGATTGCCAGGCACTGCCATCCCGGGGACCCAGCTCATCCGCAAATACCTGCCGCGTCAGGTCATCCAGAAAAATGCCATAAAGTGCAGCGCCCGGTGCCGAAATACCCATCTGGCCATCGAACTGCTGCAGCATCAGCAATGATTTTTCTGCCGACTCCCGGGCCGACTCCGGCATCTTGCCCAAGCGTTCGCGCAGCAGGCCATCCCTCTCCCTGAGCAGACGAGCCAGCTTCAGGGCAGCAAGATCCTTGATGTCATTCTGCAGGCCGACCGTCGTGGCCAGTGTCTGCTCACGGCTCTCCTGCAGGCTTTCCACAATGCGTTCATGACGTTCCGGTGCATACCAGGAGTCCGTCAGGTGTGGCACATGATCTGTCGCAACCGTACGGTGATTGGCCGTTGCCAGAAAACCGGCGGCCGGATTGACCTCGCGTGGCAGACTGGCAAACGGCACCACGCCTTCCCAGTCATATTCCCCGGTCCATCCAGGCGAAGGCAGATAACCCCTGCCCTTGCGCCGCTGCGGATAATGACCCGTCACCTGCCAGCCAATATTGCCGGCATCCGCAAACAGCAGGTTCAGGTGAATGAAGCCAATCCCCTCGAGTGCCGCCTGCGCGGCCTTGAAGTCCTGCGCCTGTCCCAGCATGAAAAACCGCTCCATGCTCTTGTCCGCGACAGATGCCGTGGTCTGCACCGCCAGTCCATAGCCGTCAGCCACCGTGAACGTTGGCAGCATGATCTCGTTAACCTGTTTGCCCCGCAGTGCGGTGTTCAGCAACGGCCCATGCACGGTCTCCTGCACCACGACCTTGTGATCAGCTTCGCCCTTGATGCGGATGACTTCCTCGCGCTGCTGCACTGGCCGCCACTCATCCCGGTACTGATACAGGGTTTTCCCGTCCTGCTGCCGGAGCCTTTCGACAAACACATCCTGCGAGTCCGCCATCACCATGGTCATGCCCCAGGCAACATGGCCGTTGTATCCCGCCACTATTCCGGGAATACCGGCAATTGCCACACCCCCGGCGTGGTAGCCGGGAGCCGCCAGTTGCATCAACATCCAGACGGGTGGGTGCTCCAGCATCAGGTGCGTATCATTGGCCAGGATGCTGGCTTTGCCGAGGGTATTTTGTGGTGCCACCGCCCAGTTGTTGGATGCCGCCTGACGCAGTGGCACGAAAAATTCGCCAAGCTGTTTCTGCATGGCTGCCTGCGCGGTAGTCACCGTCATCAGTTTGCTGAACGGAAAGTCTTTCAGCTTGCCGGCCTCTTCCAGCGGCAGCGCCTCACCCGGCCCGGAGGGAACCAGCCAGGCGGCCTTTTCAGGGCCCACCGCAGCGGCCAGATCCAGAAAGGCAATTTCTTCCGGCAGGTTCAGGGACAAACCCAGATTGAGCATGGCAAACACATCCATCGAGTTGACGGGTGTCCATGGCTCCGGCGTATAACCAC
>JBASJP010000284.1:0-2323 GCA_049655345.1 Moraxellaceae bacterium | reverse complement strand
TGGCATGCGGGCCTCGTCAGTCGCACCATCCAGTTTCAAGACAGGTCTGGAAGGGTTGCCAGGCTCATTGAGCGACACCGAAGTCGATGGCGAGTTTGAGGTAGATGCCAATGGCCATCTTAAAATTACCAACGGTATCCGGCGTATTTTTGATTACTTCCTGTCGGCGGTAGGCGAGGAGCCGGTGGAGTCGATTCTGGCGCGTATCCGTGCCTATATCCGGCACAAGCTGCCTGCGGGGGCGGCGGCGGAAGCCGAAAAAATCCTGGATGGCTATATCGCCTACAAGCGTGGGCTGGAGTCGGTTCAGCAGGTAGCGCCTCCCTCCAATGGTCAGATGGACCTGGATGCTGTTCGCTACCAGATGCAGCAGGTTCAGGCATTGCGTACCCAGTATTTGTCGGCAGAGGTGATATCGGCCTTTTTTGGTGATGAAGATGCCTATGACCGTTACACTCTGGCCCGACTGGGAATCATGCAGAACAAGCAGCTGTCTGCGGCTGCAAGAGCCCAGCAGCTGGCTGCACTGGAGCAGCAGCTTCCTGTTGCGCTGCAGGAGTCGATGAAGGCCATTAACCAGTACCAGAACCTGCAGTCGCTGACCGAGGACTGGCAGGCCCGCAAGGGTACGCCTGCCGAGCTGCGCCAGATTCGTGAGAACCTGGTTGGACCTGAAGCAACGGACCGTCTGGAAAGCCTGGATCGGGAGCGGAGTGACTGGGATCAACGCATGACCAGCTGGCTGGGCGAGCGGGCCGTCATCATGGCAAATGCCAGTCTGGGTGAGCAGGATCGGCAGCGGCAGGTCGATGCAGCACGGCTACAGCGTTTCCAGCCGGCCGAGATGGTTCGTGTCGGGTCGCTGGAGCGCATGCACGACAGGGGTGAAAAGTTGCCCTGAGCCTCAATCCCCATAAAAAAACCGCCATCAAGTGGCGGTTTTTTTATTCCTTCAGATACTCAGAATCGCCAGGTCTCAAGGTGCAGGCCATTGGAATCGGCCACACCGGTAACTGCTTCGCCGGTCTCTTCCTGCCAGTCGCCCAGTACCAGCCTCCGGGCCGGCTCACCATTGACCGTGATGTCATGCACTGCAGGCCGGTGCGTGTGCCCATGCAGCAGTGTGGCTGCCCCGGCCTCCTGCAGCACTCGCACAACGTCCTCCGGGGTTACATCCATGATGTTTTCCGGTTTGTTGGAGCTCATGGCCTTGCTTTGCATGCGCCACATGGAGGCAATCATCAGGCGCTGATCCAGCGGTTTGTCCAGCAGCGCCTGTTGCCAGGCCGGATCGCGGCTCTGGGCGCGAAAGGCCATGTATTTTTCATCACGGGTGCAGAGCTGGTCACCATGCATGATGAGCAGCGGCTGGCCCTGCAGGTCAATGACCTCGCTGTCCGGCAGCAATGTGCCGCCAGTGTCGGCAGCAAATCCCTGGCCCAGCAGAAAGTCACGGTTGCCGTGTATGAAGAACAAACGTGTGCCGCTGTCGCTGAGTGCGCGGAAGGCGGCAATCACGGCATTGTTGTAGTCGTCGCGATGGTCATCGCCAACCCACGCCTCAAACAGGTCACCCAGAACATAGAGGGCATCGGCACCTCGTGCATGCTCAAGGAAGCTGAAAAAGCCCTGGGTCAGCCGAGGCAGGTCGGGCGACAGGTGCAGATCGGAAATGAAGAGGATACGGGACATGATCAGACGGGGCAGGGGGTAAGCCCTGCCCCTGATACTCACTCGCTGATGACTTCGGCAGATTCGATGACCACGGCCTTCAGTGGGACATCAGAGTGGTGGCCGGCGCGACCGGTCGGCACTTTCTTGATTTCGTTGACCACGTCCATGCCTTCGGTGACCTTGCCGAATACGGCATAGCCCCAGCCCTGGACAGACTTGCCGGAGTGGTTCAGGAAGTCATTGTTCTTCACATTGATGAAGAACTGGGCAGACGCAGAGTGCGGGTCCTGGGTACGGGCCATGGCAATGGTGCCGATATCGTTTTTCAGGCCGTTGTCGGCCTCGTTTTCGATGGGGGCATTGGTCGGCTTCTGGTTCATGGTGGCGTCAAAACCGCCACCCTGGATCATGAAACCGTCCATGACGCGGTGGAAAATGGTGCCACTGTAGTGGCCGCTCTTCACATAGCTGACAAAATTGGCAGCGGTCTTCGGGGCCTTCACGGCATCCAGTTCCAGAACGATACGGCCGTGGTTGGTGTTCAGGGCGACGACAGGCATGGTGGATTTCCTTTGTAAATCAGGCCTTTCGGCCCGGAGTAAATGGTGCGTCCCGGTTGAGAGGGGCAGGCGGCGAGGGTAGACTCCCG
>JBASJP010000283.1:0-3459 GCA_049655345.1 Moraxellaceae bacterium | reverse complement strand
CCACCACACGGGCACGCACGGCAGCAGGCAGCACGCCTTCACGATACGCAGCATCCTGCGCCATGAATACATCGACAGACGGCAGCGACACCACACGCACGGACTTGCCGGCAGCGGCCAGCTGTTTCTGTGCGTCCACCGCCAAGCCGATTTCCGAGCCGGTCGCAATAATGATGGCGTCGATCTGCGCACCGCTTTCCTGCACCAGCACATAACCACCGCGGGCAATGTCGGCAATCTGCTGTGCGCTGCGCGGCTGGTGTGGCAGGTTCTGGCGCGAGAAAATGAGTGCCGTCGGGCCGTTGTCACGCTCCAGTGCCGCCTTCCACGACACCGCCGATTCTACGGTGTCGGCCGGACGCCACACGCTCATGTTCGGCGTGCCGCGCAAGCTGGCGAGTTGTTCCACCGGCTGATGGGTCGGGCCGTCTTCACCGAGGCCGATGGAGTCATGCGTGTACACATGAATGGCGCGCTGCTTCATCAGCGCGGCCATGCGCACGGCATTGCGGGCGTATTCCATGAAAATCAGGAAGGTGGCGCCGTAGGGAATGAAACCGCCGTGCAGGGCAATGCCGTTCATGATGGCGCTCATGCCGAACTCACGCACGCCGTAATACACGTAATTGCCGGCCGCATCTTCCTGGATGCCGTGGCAGCCCTTCCACAAGGTGAGGTTGGAGCCGGCGAGATCGGCGGAACCACCGAGCAGTTCCGGCAGCAGCGGCCCAAAGGAATTCAGTGTGTTCTGCGAGGCCTTGCGCGACGCAATGGTTTCGCCCTTCTCGACGCAGGCATTGATCCAGGCATTCGCCTTGTCGGCAAAATCAGATGGCAATTCACCCTTCAGGCGGCGCAGCAATTCTTTTGCCAGCTCCGGATGTTTCTGTTCGTACACACGGAACAGTGAATTCCATTGTGTTTCCAGCGCATCACCCTTGGCGGTGCAATCCCAGGCCTCGTAAATGTCGGCAGGAATTTCAAACGGTGCGTAGGACCAGCCCAGCGCCGCGCGCGTCAGCGCGATTTCGGCATCACCGAGCGGCGCACCGTGGCAATCTTCCTTGCCCTGCTTGTTGGGCGAGCCGGCACCAATCACGGTACGGCACATGATCAGCGTCGGCTTGCCGGTTTCGGCGTGGGCCTTCTGGATGGCAGCACGGATTTCTTCGCTGTCATGACCATCAATGCGGCCGATCACCTGCCAGCCATAGGCTTCGAAACGTTTTTTCGTGTCGTCCGTAAACCAGCCTTCCACTTCACCATCAATGGAAATGCCGTTGTCATCGTAAAACGCAACCAGCTTGCCGAGATTGAGCGTGCCGGCCAGCGAACACACTTCGTGCGAGATGCCTTCCATCAGGCAACCGTCACCAAGGAAGGTGTAGGTGTAGTGATCAATCACCGGCAAACCATCGCGATTGAATTGTGCCGCCAGTGTCTTTTCCGCAATCGCCATGCCCACGGCGTTGGCCAGTCCCTGACCAAGCGGGCCGGTGGTGGTTTCAATGCCGGGCGCATAACCGTATTCAGGATGGCCCGGGGTGCGGCTGTGCAGCTGACGGAAATTCTTCAGGTCGTCGATGGAAAGGTCATAGCCGGTGAGATGCAGCAGCGCGTACTGCAGCATGGAGCCATGGCCATTGGAGAGCACGAAACGGTCGCGATTGGCCCAGCCCGGATTCTTCGGGTTGTGGCGCAGGGTGCCGCGCCACAGCACTTCGGCAATATCCGCCATGCCCATGGGGGCGCCGGGGTGCCCGGAGTTGGCCTTTTGCACGGCGTCCATGGCAAGGGCGCGGATGGCATTGGCAAGGCGGCGTTCGGGCAGGGGGGCGGCGGGCATCGGGGTCTCCGGAGGCGGCAGTTCCCGGCAAGGAACCGGGACAGAAAAATGAGGGCGTATTGTCCCTGAAAGCCCCGCCCGAAGGAACCTCTGCCTGCATCCGCCAGACACCCATGATTCCTGGCCGTACGGCATCTGTTCAGGGTGCAAGCCCCGCCACTTACCGGTAATATCGCCGCTCCCCCCGGTGCGCTTTGACTCCTTCGGCCTCCGGGCAACCCGCTGTGCCCTTACGACAGGGCCACCCAAAGGAGACATTCGCAATGTCTGAGTATTCCGTTTTTACCTCTGAATCCGTATCCGAAGGCCACCCGGACAAGATGGCCGACCAGATCTCGGACGCCATCCTCGACGCCATCATCGCCCAGGACCAGTACGCCCGCGTTGCCTGTGAAACGCTGGTGAAGACCGGTGTCGCCATTGTCGCCGGCGAAATCACCACCACGGCCGTCATCGACTACGAAGACCTCGTCCGAAAGACAATCCTCGACATCGGCTATGACTCTTCAGATGTCTGCTTCGACGGCAAGACCTGTGGCGTACTCAACCTGATCGGGCAGCAGTCGCCCGACATCAATCAGGGTGTAGACCGTGCCAAGCCGGAAGACCAGGGCGCTGGTGACCAGGGCCTGATGTTCGGCTACGCCACCAATGAAACCGAGTCCCTGATGCCCGCTCCCATCCTGTACTCGCACCGTCTGGTCGAGCGCCAGGCCGAGGCGCGCAAGAATGGTCCGCTGCTCTGGCTGCGCCCGGATGCCAAGTCCCAGGTCACCTTCCGTTACGAGAACGGCCTGCCCGTCGCCGTGGACGCCGTCGTGCTGTCCACCCAGCACAGCCGCGAGGTCAGCAACAAGGACATCGAGGAAGGCGTGATGGAGGAGATCATCAAGAAAGTGCTGCCGGCGAAATGGCTGACGAAGGACACCAAGTACTTCATCAACCCGACCGGGCGCTTCGAGATCGGCGGCCCCATGGGCGACTGCGGCCTGACCGGGCGCAAGATCATCGTCGACAGCTACGGCGGCATGGCCCGTCACGGCGGCGGCGCCTTCTCCGGCAAGGATCCGTCCAAGGTTGACCGTTCGGCTGCCTATGCCGGCCGCTATGTGGCCAAGAACATCGTGGCCGCCGGCCTCGCCGACCGTTGCGAAATCCAGGTGTCCTACGCCATTGGCGTGGCAGAGCCCACCTCGATCTCGGTCAACACCTTCGGCACCGGCAAGGTCAGTGATGAAACACTCATCAAACTGATTCGCGATACCTTCGAGCTGCGCCCCTATGGCCTGGTGAAGCAGCTTGACCTGCTGCACCCGATCTACGGCCCCACCGCCAGCTACGGCCACTTCGGCCGCAATCCCTACGAACGCGAGTACACGTATTTCGTGCGCGAAGGCGGACTGAAGATGGAGAAAGTACACAAGGCCCTGGCCTTCACCTGGGAGCAGACCAACAAGGCCGAAGATCTACGCCAGAAAGCCGGACTGAAGTAAGCAGCACAGCAATAAAAATAAAAAAGCCCGGTGATTACCGGGCTTTTTTCATGACAGACTTGCTGTCCACCAGTTAGCAATCAAGGACAAATCATGACCCGGCACACACAGAGCATGCCC
>JBASJP010000282.1:0-1960 GCA_049655345.1 Moraxellaceae bacterium | reverse complement strand
GGGTTGCTGACAAGACCGCTGACCTCCACGACGGATACGCTACCTGTGGCGCGGTCAGTGACCGAAATTAGCAGTCCGCCAGCGCCATCATCTGCAATGTCGATGATGAAGTCGGTCGTCTCCATGTGACCTTCGCCACCGCCCCCTACGTCGGACAGCAGCTCGCCCAGCAGGCGCGACTCGAGTGAACTCATGAAGCGTTCAATGGCACTTTGGCGCTGGCCGGTGCTGCTGCGGGCGGAAGGGTCCTTGGTGTCGTTCTGTGCCTGCGCATTGCTGAGCAGATAGCTGCCATTCAGTGGATTGCCACCGAATGCCGGATTGACCGGGGTGTAGACCAGTGGCGAGGCATGCGTTGTGCTGGCAGCCAGTGCGCACAACAGGGCAATGTTTTTTCCAGTGCGTGATATTTTTTTCATTCCAGTTCATCCGGTGCCAGTTCGATGGCTTCAATCATTTTGCGCAAGCGGTTCTGGGCCAGGCGCTGTTCCATTGTTTCCTCGACCTGCGCAGCAATTTCTCGCACATTCATGCGCCCGGGTGTAATGAACAGGGTTTGCAGCGTGTTCTGGCCCTCGGAAATAATGATCATGCTGCCCCAGCGTGCGGAGGGTCGTTCGGTAATGGTGAACGTGGTTGTCGTGCCGGTGTCCGCGTCGAGGCGTTGCGCGGAAAATTCACGGGCGAACTCGTGACCGATCAGCGTGATGGTGTTGTCAATGATCATGCCGCTGTTGATTGCCTCAAGACCGCCGCTGTCAATGTCGCTTGACATTGCGATTGACGGAAGCAGCAGCAGGATTGCCGGCTTCATGCCTCCACTTTCCTGAGGTTTGCTTTTACCCAGTTGCTGGCCTGGGTGCGATTACGCACGCTGATTTTACGGAAGATGTTGTAGATGTGCGTCTTGACGGTGTGCTCGCTGATCGACAGGGAAAAAGCAATCTGCGCATTGGTTGAGGCCATGTCGATGTGCCACAGGATCTGGCGTTCCCTGTCGGTAAGTTCGGGCAGGTTCTGCGTCAGTATCGGAGGCACCATCGTGTTGCGCTGGCGTTCCAGCCAATCGTCAAGGATGCGGCGGGGAAACCAGTTCTCTCCTGTCAGCATCAGGGAGATGCCTTTGATCAGGTGGTCATTATTGCATTCGTCGGGAAAAATTCCCTTTACCATCGGCCAGCTCACCAGTTGCTCGTAGCCGCTGCGCGCCGGGACACCGTACAGGGCAATGGATTGCACGGTATCGCCGCTATAAAGACCTGAAAGAAAGTGTTGTGCACTGGCAAGTGACACATGTCTGCAGTCAATGATGACAATCTGGCAGTTGCCGGGGATGTCTGTCTGCACATGGGTCAGGGTATAGCCATGTCGTGAAAGGACATCTGCCATATGCGGCGGTGAACCATCGGGGCCTGCAAGCCACCCGATGGACGGGAGGGCGGGGCCGGAACTGGTTGGCCGAGGTGAAAGGTGCTTTTCCATGGCGAGGGCCTGAATCCTTTTCAGTCGCTTCCTTTGCGTGCGGGATTGTAGTTGCGTCAGCAGCCGCAAAACAATATCGAAACAGGATTACCTTTAAATGAAACCTTTTAAGACGGTTTTCATTTGTTTTGATACGAAATTAGTATTAGATGCAGGCGTAATTTGACGGTCTTTTATTTTGGCTGAGGCGATTGAAAAGCAAACGGCTGCGTAAGCCAGCAGTTTCCGGATACATGATCGGCCCTGTTTGTATGCATATCCGGCCATGCTGTTTTTGTGACAGGTATGGATGGCCGATGGTCTGCTCCTGGGTCGGCAGGAGCGCTGGAGTATTTGGTGTGGCCGGCAGTGTTCCGGGTGGATGCGTCGGGGGGTATGTCGGAGGGTGTGCCGCGGCGTTTGCCGGTGATGCGTGCCGTGTGGATCCTGGCATGGGCTTTCTGGGGCCGGGAAGTTGATGATGGCAGCAACCCAGGAT
>JBASJP010000281.1:0-1976 GCA_049655345.1 Moraxellaceae bacterium | reverse complement strand
GGCTGGATCGTTGTTACGGCTTTCATGCCAGTACAGGTATACATCCAGTGGTGGCAGTGGAACGGGCAGTTCCAGCAACCGGTTCCCCAGTCCCGCATTCGCCAGCGTGGCATAACCTGCCGGCATGGTGAGCAGATAGTCCGACGCACCCACCACACGGCACGCCGCAAAATAATGCTGGCAACGCAGCACAATGGTGCGCTCGTGCCCCAGTCGTGCCAGCTCCTGATCCTCAAAGCCGGGGCCGCGCCGGCGGGATGACACCAGTATGTGTCCCGCCTGCAGGTAAGCCGCCAGATCAATCCGGCCCCGTTTCACGGAGGGGTGATCCTTGCGCGCTACTACCACTAGGCGGTCCTCGGCCAGTTTCAGGCGGCGAATGTCAGGTGCCAGAGGCAGCAGTACATCCATGGCCACATCCAGCTGGCCATCAATCAGGTCATTTTCCAGTTCGCGCCGGTCTGTGCGCACGCTGGCCAGCCGTACGCCGGGTGCATCTTCGCGCAAGCGGTTGAGAAGGCCGGGCAGGGCGGTGGACTCGAAAATGTCACGCATGCCCAGACGGAACTCCTGCTGCGAACGAGCAGCATCAAAGCGTGCTCCCTCCTGGATACCCTCTGCAATCAGACCAAGTGCCGCGTGCAGCGGGGCAATCAGGCGCTGAGTGCGTGGCGTGGGCACCATGCGGTTGCCCTGACGCAGGAACAGGGGGTCATCCAGTGCCTCACGAAGGCGGGCAAGGGCATGGCTGAGGGCTGGCTGGCTCAGGTTCAGGCGGCGGGCCGCCCGGGTCAGGCTGCCCTCGGCATGAATGGCCTCCAGTACCACCAGCAGGTTGAGGTCCAGCCGTCGTATGTCCATCCTGCAGCATCCGTTCGCGGGCATGACGTATCATGCATTAAATGAATATGTTGTTATGCACTCTATTGATTAGACGAATTGTAGATCAGCGACTAGGCTTGATCCACTTTCCTTCCAGTGACTCACGGAGCACCCCATGGATTTTGCCTATTCCCCCCGTTGCCAGGACTACCTTGCCCGCCTGCGCCAGTTCATGACGGATGAAGTGAACCCGGCCGAGAAGGCATGGCTGGAGGCGCTGCACAAGGCTCCGTGGGAACAGCCTGCCGTGATGGAGTCGCTCAAGACCAAGGCCAAGGCCGCCGGTTTATGGAACCTGTTCCTGCCGGAAGGCGAGTGGGGCCCCGGCCTCTCCAATCTGGATTACGCCCCGCTGGCCGAGGAAATGGGCCGTAACCTGTTTTCCGCCGAGGTATTCAACTGCAACGCTCCCGATACCGGTAACGCGGAAGTGCTGGTCAAGTACGGCAGCGAAGAACAGAAGGAGCAGTGGCTGAAGCCGCTGCTCAATGGCGAGATCCGTTCGGCTTTCTGCATGACCGAGCCGGACGTGGCCTCCAGTGATGCCACCAACATGGCCGCCACCGCTATCGTTGAGGGCGACGAGGTTGTGCTGAATGGCCGCAAGTGGTGGAGCTCCGGCATTGGCCACCCCAACTGCAGGTTCGTGATCTTCATGGGCCTTACCAATACCGATCCGGATGCTCCCAGGCACGCACGTCATTCCATGGTGCTGGTACCCAGGGACACCCCCGGCCTGAAGATCGAGCGCATGCTGCCGGTGTACGGCAAGCTGGACGAGCCGTTTGGTCATGGTGAGGTCACGTTCACCAATGTGCGTGTGCCAGTGAAGAATTTCATTGCCGGCCCCGGCCGTGGTTTTGAAGTAGCACAGGGCCGCCTTGGCCCGGGCCGCATCCATCACTGCATGCGTGCCATCGGTGCGGCCGAGCGTGCACTCGAACTGATGTGTCGGCGCTCCATCAGTCGCGTTGCCTTCGGCAAGCCGCTGGCCCTGCTGGGCGGCAATGGCGATGTGATTGCCAATGCACGCATGAGTATCGAACAGGCACGGCTGCTCACGCTCAAGGCGGCGTGGATGATGGACAAGGTGG
>JBASJP010000280.1:0-5485 GCA_049655345.1 Moraxellaceae bacterium | reverse complement strand
GAAAAAAACCGGTAGCAGGAAAAACGGTGTCAACCATCTCAAGCGCGGCTGCACCGGCTGGAAAAGACAGAGAGTGGCGAGCAAAGCCCACACGAATCCGCTGCGGCCCGGCAGGCTCCAGTCGATGCTGGCCCCCGGCCATGACTGGAACTGGTCCAGTAATGCATCCAGCACAGACATCAGCCGTATGGCCAGCAACCATGCCATGTCGGCCACTCCCGGCAGGACTGCCCAGAGCAGCAGCCCCAGCAACCCCAAAGGCACCACCAGAAACGTAACGACAGGCACAGCCAGCAGGTTGGCAAAGGGCGATACCCAGCTGGCACGCTCAAAAAACCAGACCGTGGCGGGCAGCAGCAGAAGGGAGAGTGACAGCTGCAGCCTGACGCCCTGATGCCAGGCTGGCAAATGCGCCTGGGTCTGCCCGACCAGCATCAGCAGCGCCACTGCGCCAAAGGACAACCAGAAACCGGCGGCATGCGCGGCAAGAGGCCACCACAACAACACGGCGAACATGGCCAGGCCCAGAACATGAAGTGCTGGCAGACGACGCTGCCACCATTGTGCCAGTCCGACAACCGCCAGCATCACCAGTGTGCGCTGTGTCGGCACGGAAAAACCCGCCACCAGACTGTAGGCCAGTGCCACACCCAGTCCCATCAGCAACGCCGGTTTGTGCAACGGCACCAGCAAGCCAAGACCCGGCACCAGTCGTAACACGCGCCAGGACAGCCAGGCAGCCACCACCGCCAGCAAGGTAATGTGCATTCCCGAAATGGCCATCAGATGAATGACGCCCGTTGCGGCGTAGCGCTCCCAGTCATCACGTGAGACCAGTGCCCGGTCCCCGGTAATCAGTGCGAGCACGACGCCGGCCTCCGGATGCGCGGAAAACTTCTGCTGGAAATGCTGCCGCAGGGACAACCGGTAGCGGTCCAGGAAAAAACCTGTATCGGCCTTGCAACGCACGGTTTTCGCCGAGCCTGTTGCCGTGACACCTTCCGACAGCAGCCATGCCTCGTAATCAAAACCACCCGGATTGGCATTACCGTGAGGACGCTTGAGCCGGACCGACAACTCGCACAGTGAGCCGGGCAACGGCATGGCGGCATCGCGCAGACTCAGTTGCCAGAGCCCCTGGGGACGCCAGTCGCTGCCTTGCACCCTTGCTGGCCGGAAACGCAGCTGCCAGCCCCCGAAACGGTTCGGTTCGGGCAGACCGGTGATGGCACCCTCCGCCACCAGCACCGTCTTCTCGAGGGACGTTGGCACTTCGGCAGCCAGCATCTGCCCGGCCATCGCCACGGCCAGTGCAAAAGAACAAAGCCCGGGAACCGGATACACCAGCCAGGTGCGCTGCCAGCGCCACCAGGCCAGCAGGCAGCAACAGGCCGGCAGAAGACTCCACCAGAACGGGGGCAACACGGGTAATAGCGGGAGGACGAGCAGGCCGGAGACGGCACTCGAGACAACTGGCCCCATGACACACATCCATGTGATCAGGAAAGTATGTGCTTTTACACGAAAGCGCCGGACAAACACAGAATTGACCGGGGGCTGCCGAATGTGAAAGATGGCGGCTCCACCGCAAGGCCACCCTGCGCATGCCGAAACGTCTGATTCGCCGCTACCTGCCACACCCGGACAGGATCATCCATCACCGCAGCCTGCGCTTTCTGGGCAAGCGACTGGCAGATCCGAGCCTGTGGCACCTCAACAAGCGATCGGCTGCAGGCGCCGCCTTCTGGGGCCTTTGGTGTGCACTGCTGCCAATGCCCTTGCAAATGCTGCCTGCGGCGGCGGCGGCCATCCTGTTTCGTGTCAATTTGCCGATGACTGTCGTACTGGTATGGGTCAGCAACCCCCTGACAATGATCCCGCTGATTTACGTATCTTATTTTGTCGGCAGCCTGCTGCTGGGCATCCCCATGCCAAGCGGAAGCGAAATACACCAGTTGGTGGGGTATCTGGGTGACGTCGTGGGCGGGATTTTTTCCGGCAATGCCCCGGTCGCAGAACGGATGATCAGTCGGCATATCGAGCCACTGCTACTGGGAACGCTGGTTACCGGCTTTCTTTTTGGCTGCACCGGTTATGTGCTGATGCGCATCTACTGGCGCTGGCACGTAGTGTCCACCTGGAAAAAACGCCTGTTGCAGCGCAGCACACCTCACGCCTGATCAGGCGTTCGTTTCGGCCAGCCGGCCACGATCCATGCGCAACAGGCGCGTCGCCCGCGAAGCCAGCGTGGTGTCATGGGTCACTATCACAAAACCGATGCCCAGCTCACGATTCAGCTCCTCAAGCAGCCCCTGCACGTCCTGGGACGTTTCATTGTCCAGATTACCAGTAGGCTCATCGGCCAGCACCACTGCAGGCCTGGTCACCAGCGCACGAGCCAGCGCCACACGCTGACGCTCACCTCCCGACAGCTCGGATGGCTTGTGTTGCAGGCGCGCCCCCAGACCTACGCGCTCCAGCAGTTCTTTTGCCGCTTTTTCTGCCTCAGCGATGCTGCCGTCCCGCAGCAGCAATGGCATGCAGACATTTTCCAGCGCAGTGAACTCTGGCAGCAGATGATGAAACTGGTACACAAAACCGATATGCCGGTTACGCAGCCAGCCACGTTTGACTTCATCACACTTGCTGAAATCTTCCCCGCAAATGCGTACTTCGCCGGAAGTTGGCGTATCAAGGCCACCCAGCAGGTGCAGCAATGTCGTCTTGCCGGAACCTGAACTGCCGACAATGGCGACAAACTCGCCGCGCGCCACCTGCATGTCGATTCCATGCAGGATTTCCAGCACCTGCGGACCTTCTTCAAAGCGCTTCACCAGCGCACGGGTCTCCAGCACCAGCTCACTCATAGCGCAATGCCTCCGCCGGTTGCACCCTGGCTGCCTTGCGGGCGGGATAGAGCGTAGCGGCAAAGCTGAGCACAAACGCAATGGCGCTCACCCACAACACATCCGACAGATTCAGCTGGGAAGGCAAATAATTCACGAAATAGGCATCAAACAGGTGAAGGTTGAACAACTTCTCAATACCAGAGGCAATGTCGCTGATCGTGAGGGACAACAGCACGCCCAGTGCAACACCACTGAATGTCCCGACCACACCCACCACGGTTCCCTGCACCATGAATATCTTCATGATGGTGCCCGGACTCGCGCCGAGTGTGCGCAGGATGGCAATGTCAGCCTTCTTGTCCGTCACCACCATGACCAGACTTGAAACAATATTGAATGCCGCCACCGCCACAATGAACAGCAGCAGTATCGCCATCATCGCTTTTTCCATTTTGATGGCATTAAAAAGATTGCCGTGGGTCTGCGTCCAGTCCGTCGCGTAGAAAAACCCCGGCAGGTCACGCAACACCGATGCACTCACTTCCTGTGAAGTAAACAGGTCATGCAGCTTGAGCCGCACACCCTGCACCCGGTCACCAATACGGAGCAGCCGTCCGGCATCATGCAGATGCACATAGGCAATCATGCTGTCGATGTCGGCGCCCACCTTGAAGATGCCGACTACGGTGAAGCGCTTGAACCGGGGAATGACACCCGCGGGCGATAGCGATGCCTCGGGCAGAACCAGAGTGACCTTGTCACCCACCGTCACCCCGATATTGGCGGCAAGCCCGGCCCCGAGAATAATGCCGAACTCACCGTCACGCAGATCCTCAAGACGACCGTACTCAAGGTGATTCTGGATGATGGAGACCTTTTTCTCTGCCTCCGGATCAACCCCGGTCACCAGGGCGCCACTGACCATGCCGGCGGATGTCAGCATGCCCTGCAACTGGTTGAACGGTGCAGCGGCCTCTACCTGCGGGTTGCGCAGGGCAATTTCGGCCACCTTCTTCCAGTTGAGAACCGGCTCATAGGAATTGAGCGTGGCGTGTGGCACCATGCCTAGAATGCGGCCTTTAAGCTCACGATCAAAGCCGTTCATGACTGACAGTACCGTGATAAGTACTGCCACTCCCAGCATCAGTCCGAGAATGGACGTCAGGGAGATAAAGGAAATGAAATGGTTCCGGCGCTTTGCTCGCGTGTAACGAAGGCCGATAAAAAGTGGTATGGGCTTGAACATGCGGCGCATTAAACCACACTGACAATGGACCGGACATGTACCCGGGCCGATTTGCGTATTTTTTGTACAGGAGCAGATCCTGAATGACCAATGAGCAAAAAAGCGCTGCCGAACGGCGCCGCGAACCCCGGGTCAACTCGACACTGGCCGTTATCTACCAGCGCATCAGCCCCAGGGAAATAGAGGCCGATCCTTACGACACCCGCTTTGATCTGCCCCAGCACTTCACCCTTCAGGATGAACTGACGCAGATCGACAGCGTTCAGCGCAACCAGATGGATGCCCTCGCCCGCGAGAATCCACGCGTGGCGGGCCTGATGCAGGCACTCAACCTCAAGATCGACATCATTGCCCAGGCCATTGGCGACAGCCTTGGCCGGATGCTGTCGCCGGTGCCACAAGGGGTAAACCTGTCGACCAGCGGTTTATCCTTCCATGCGGCAGAGCCGGTGATACCAGGCATTTACTTGCACCTTGCCATCAGCAGCCAGGCGTCGAACTATCATATTGCCGCCATTGGTCGCGTCGTTTTTTGCGAAGATGAAGATCTGGAAGGATTCCGCACCGGGGTTGCCTTTGTGAACATTCGCCATCATGACCGCCAGATCCTGGCCCGTGACGTGCAGCGCAAGGCACGGAATAACGAAGTGGTGGAAGAGTTCCAGAATCCGGACCAGATATAGACAGGGACTGTGCTATTGACAGGCTTCTTGAATGTTGTAGGCCAAGTCACTAGCATCGTTGAAAATTCGAATAACAGCCCGAAGGGATTGGAAGAATGATGCGCGCCAAGATAGCTACCTGCGCCCTGCTGCTGGCCTGCAGCGTTCAACTGAATGCTGCCTCGCTGCCCGGACAGGGTGCGAGCATGAATCGAGTGGAACAGGACTTCGGCAGTCCGCTCAGCAAAACCGGGCCGGTTGGCACGCCGCCCATCACCCGCTGGACCTATGATGGCTTTGTGGTGGTATTCGAACGCAGCAAGGTCGTACACAGCATGAGCGTGACCGGCCAGCAGCCGGCGCGACGCCCGGCCACACCGGTTCGTGCGCAAGCCCCTGCCCCCGTCAAGACGCAAGCCCCTGTTGCACCTGCCCCTGCGGCTGCCATACCTGCTAATACGCCGGCTAGCTCCACCCAGACCGACACCGTCGAGCAGGCTCGTCGCAAGGCTGAGCGGGATGCCATGCTGAAGGCACGTGCCGAAGCAAACGCCGCCAAGGCCCGTGCCGAGCAAGAAGCTGATGCTGATGCCGCCGAAGCCCTCCGGAAACCCGTTGAGGCGGCACCTGAAGCCGCCACACCGCAGGCAGCTCCAGCCCCATCACCGGCTGCAGCAACACCAGCGCCGGAAGCCGCACCAGCGCCCAAGCGTACAGCCGAAGATGCA
>JBASJP010000279.1:0-2491 GCA_049655345.1 Moraxellaceae bacterium | reverse complement strand
TTCTCAGGAACGACTCTGGCTTGATCGCCTCCTCACATCGATAGCAATATGGAACCCAAAATGGCTGATAACTTATCAAGTATTCCGGTCAACAACGCAGTAGCGTTGACCCAGACCCTTCTTCGGATGAACACCATCAATCCGCCTGGCAATGAAGACCAGTGCACCCGGTATCTGGCAGAGCTTCTGTCGGCGGCGGGCTACGACTGCCGGTTGGTTGACTTCGCACCGCACCGTAGCACCCTGATCGCACGCATTGGCGGCAGATCCGACAAACCGCCGATTTGCTTCACCGGCCATGTTGACGTGGTCCCGCTCGGTTCCGCGAAATGGGCACATGACCCGTTCGGCGCAGAGATCGTGGGCGACAAGCTGTACGGTCGTGGTTCTAGTGACATGAAAAGCGGGGTCGCTGCCTTCACTATTGCCGCAATCGCGGTGGCCAGCGAGATCAAAAACAGCGCGGGTTTGACATTGGTTATCACCGCTGGGGAGGAGACCGGGTGCGAAGGAGCGTTCCATCTGGTTGGCATGAGAGATGCCTTCGAAATTCTTGGTAAAGCCGGGGCGCTAGTGGTGGCTGAGCCGACCGGCAACGAACCGCTGGTGGGCCACAAGGGTGCGTTCTGGCTAAAAGCGAGTGCGACCGGCGTCACCGCCCACGGCTCAATGCCGGAGAGCGGCGACAACGCCATTTACAAGATCGCGCGCGCAGCCCTGGCGCTGGAAAACTTTGATTTCGCTACCCCACCCCATGCGTTAATGGGACAGGGCACGCTAAACATCGGAACGGTGAGTGGTGGTTTGAATATCAACTCTGTACCGGATGCAGCCGACATGACGATCGATATTCGCACAGTCGCTGGACAGGACCACAGGCAGATATGGGGTTGTCTATGCAAACGCATGGGGCCGAGCATCGGCCTACAAACCCTGCTCGACGTAGGCAGCGTCTTTACTGCACCCGAAGATCCCTGGATGCAGAGTGTATTCGCTCGCTGCCAGGCCTATTTCGACACACCCCTGCAGCCCAAGACTGTTTCTTATTTCACCGACGCGGCAGCCTTGCGCGACCCGATGGGGCAGCCACCGACCGTTATTCTGGGACCCGGAGAACCTCGTATGGCGCACCAGACTGATGAATTCTGCTATGTCGCGCGGATAGGCGAAGCGGAACAACTGTTCCGCCAAATCATCCTCGATTGGTGCAAGGAATGATCTCGATCCGATCGAGATCAAGGGACTGTGCGGCAGTGCCACCGCACGGGCAACTGAAGTACCCCTGGCCCCGGCGATAAATTCTCCTTGGCAATCTACCAACTGGCAGGGCGCGAACCCTACGACATGACCAGCGTCATGGTAAAGGAGGGCCGCTTCATGCCATCCCCTGGCCTTGCTTGTACAGAAGAACTCAGCCGATTCGGGGTGGAGTTGAGCAAGTTCATGGTTCGCGAGTTCACGCGCCATGTTGCCCCTGGCGATGTCCGTCAACTCAAGTACGACGACACCAACAAGGAACTTGCTCTGGGGTTGCTATCGGGCATTCGCGCGTTCTACGATGCAACGTAGAGCCGCCTGCTTCGATGGACGACAGGATCTGCGCGATACTTTTTAGAAGGCCAAGGGGCCCATTGCACTGTTTGCTAACAGCCGCTTAGCGCTACTAAGCCGCCATTCAGAATGATCTGTCGAAGGACTGCAACGGGCACGAAGCCGAAATCCATGAACGGCAGCTGTATGGTTGCCTGTTTTTAGCAACATTCTTACGGCAAGTTTGCGATGACCATTTTGAGACGATGGCCGGCCTTTGGCCATCAACCCGTCTTCTCGCTCGCGATACTAGGTATGGTCCATTTCAGAATGGTCTGTTGCAAGCCCTTGAGGTTCTCCACACTGCCATAGACCGCGGCCAGACTGCCCACCGAGGACTCCAGGCTGCGACACGCATCTTCAATCCAGGCGGCTAAGGGCAGGTTGTCGGCATCAATCAGGAAAATGTTCATGGCTTACATCCTTTCAACCGATTGAAACACCCAGCACTGCCCAGCACAGGGTGCTGTGAACGGCGACCAAGTGACTTTTGTAGGGTTGCCATCGCATTGGCTTCTTGGTTACCGAGTCGAAAAGGGTGGCTTCCTTTTGGCTGGCGACACCACGACCATAGCTGCCGTCACAGACAAAACTTCCCGGCTTGTCTTCAACGATGCTGGCGTAGCTTCGCATAAGGAGGATTTCTGCCTTGAGCCTTTTGTCTACAGTGACTTTGTCACCCACCATCGGCACCCGAACGTTGGCCCGAAGTTGCTCCAATACGTCGTCATTCATATTGATACATCGTCCATGTTTTTCTTGCCGCCTTGGATATGCATAACTGGTGCCAAAAGACGGGCCAGAGACCAATAGTCAAAATCACCATCGAGAAAATTCCCGCGGGCCAGACTTGGGCCATGCATGGGCCACAGGTGGGCCATGGAAAATGTGGGTGGCATCG
>JBASJP010000278.1:0-6577 GCA_049655345.1 Moraxellaceae bacterium | reverse complement strand
CCCGTGAGTGTCGAACCGTCCAGTTTGAGAACAATGTTTTTCAGCAGGATCTTGGTGTCGTCGCCCTGAATGGCTGCCTGCACGCTGGCACTTTTCAGTACCGATGCATCCGTGGTTTTTGGCGGGGCAATGCCCAGTGCTGCCATCACGCTGCGCGGATTGAAGGTGGATGTGGCAATGCCGCCACTGATGCCCATGCCCTTGGTGATGGCAGTGTCTGGTGGCGTTCCGGCACGCATGGCCGGCAGCAGTGCCTCCAGGCTGCCTTGCGTGCGCACACCGGCCGCATCCAGCGTGAATACCGGAATACCGAAACTGCCCTGCAGGTAATTGGCCTTGAGCGGTGCGTTAAGCGCCACCTGCAAGGGCTTGGGAAAGGCCTTGTCCGGCACTACAACGTTCAGCGCCAGTTGCGGTGCATCAACGGCACCGGTGGTCCAGTTGGCCGCAATATTGGACGCGAGTGCGGCATTGATTGGTGACGGACGCGTGGCATCGGGCCAGCTGGCCTTCAGTTGCAATGTGCTGATGGTGGCGGTGGTATTGGCCAGGTCGGCCAGCACGCCTGCCGTAAAGCTGACACTCGCCGGCGCACTCAGCCCTTGTGCGGGATACACGGCTTTTGCATCAAGGCCATCAATGGTCACCAGCTGTTTGGCCATGTCGGCATTCACATTGCCTTTTAAGTTGACCGTAGCCGGTGCCGTGAGTGTCGGGTCCTTGTACTCGGCATTCAGGTCAAGGCCGTTCACCTGAACCTGCTGCGCCTTCATGTCTGCGGCCACATCACCTTTCATGTGGATAACTGCCGGTGCCGGCAGCAGTGTGCCGGACAGGTCGCTGGTGAACACCAGTGCGCCCAGTGCGTATTTTTCGTTGTCCTGATCCAGACTGACATTTGCCGAGAACGAATTTTTTGCCAGTACGGTTTTGCCGGCAGCATCTTTCTGGCTGAAATCAAACAGCGCTTCCACGGGAAAGCTTTTGCCCGGGTCGATGTCTTTTGCTTTCACGACGATGTTGTCGACGGTGCGTTCCACGCCGGCCTTTTCATCCTTGAGGTACAGCGAGGTGTTGCGCACATCAAGCTGCTTGACGTTGAACGCCACTTTTTCGGATTTTTCTTCCGGTTTGCTGGCCAGCTTTGCCAGCAAACGATCCCAGCTGGTCGTGCCATCGGCGTGCTGAATGAAACGCACCCTGGCGCCATCAAGGTTAACCGCATCAATCTGGATGCGGCTGGCAAACAGCGGCATCAGCTGCACACTCACCGACGCCTTGTCGACCGCCACCAGCGTTTCTTTGGCCACCGGATCACTCAATGTGGTCTTGCCCAGCTTGACGCCGATGTTGGGCCATATGGTCCACTCCATGCGGTCGCTGATGACCAGATCGCTGTCGGTGTTCTTTTTCACCAGATCGGCAATTTCTGCCTTGTAGTCATTGGGATCGATGACAAACAGCACGATGGCGATGGCGATACCGACGAGGGCAACAATGCCACCCACAACACCAGCCAGAATGAGGAGTGCGCGCTTCATGGGAACGTCCTTGCAAAGACAGCAGAATGATCAGCGGTGAGCTGTCAGTGTTTTTACCGTTAATAGTGTGGCCTAACAAGGCGGGTTTTGTCGCCGGATGTCACACGCTTAGTGACAGGCACCCGAGGAGGGAGGTGTGCGCCACTTGACCGGCTGTTCTGCCGGCGCTGCGGGCGTGCTGCAGACGGTGTCGCAACCCGGGCAAGCCTGGGCGCAACCGGGTACGGGGGGCACGGTGGCATGCAGCAGGTGCGCCAGACGCAACCAGCCATGCCTCATGCAAAACGCACCCAGACGGGTTTGCAGTGCACGGCTTTGGCGGGGCAGCAGCCGGCGAAAGGCCACATGCAGGCTCCAGCCCACCATCATGGCCACCACCACCCACTGCAGCATGATGCTCACAGCAGCGCCCTGGCCACGTTGTAGGTGATGAACGAGGCCAGATAGGCCAGACCGAACAGGTACACCGTCATGATGCCGACCTGACGCCAGGAGCCGGTCTCGCGGCGCACGGTGGCCAGCGTGGCCACACACTGCGGGGCGTAGACAAACCACACCAGCAGCGACAGCGCCGTAGGCAGCGACCATTGTGCCGCGATCAGGCTGCCCAGCTGATGGGTGACGGCATCTTCGCTACCGGACAGCGCATAGACCGTGCCCAGTGCCGCCACCACCACTTCGCGCGCGGCCATGCCGGGAATAAGGGCAATGCAGATTTCCCAGGTAAAACCGATGGGCGCAAAAACGTAGGTGAGTGCATGGCCGATGCGGCCGGCAAAACTGTAATCAATCGCGGGGTTAAGCGCGCCTTCCGGCGGTGCCGGAAAACTGGCGAGAAACCACAGCAGCACGGTCAGCGCCAGAATGATGCCACCCACGCGACGCAGGAAAGTGCCGGCGCGCTCATACAGGCCCAGACCCACACTGCGCCAGTCCGGCAGACGGTAGCTGGGCAGCTCCAGCAACAGGGCGTGCTCGCTCTTGTCACTACGGAACAGCTTCATCACCGTGGCCACCAGCAGCGCGCTCACGATGCCGCCGGCATACAGGCCAAACAGCACCAGCCCCTGCAGGTTGAAAATACCCCACACGGTTTGCGCCGGAATGAAGGCGGCAATCAGCAGGGCATACACCGGCAGACGGGCCGAGCAGGTCATCAGCGGCGCCACCATGATGGTGGTCAGGCGATCACGCGGATCGTTGATGCTGCGCGTGGCCATGATGCCGGGAATGGCACAGGCAAAACTCGACAGCAGCGGAATGAAGGCACGACCACTGAGACCGGCCTTGAACATCAGACGGTCGAGCAAAAAGGCCGCACGCGGCAGATACCCGGATTCTTCCAGCGACAGGATGAAGAAGAACAGGATGAGGATTTGCGGCAGGAAAATCAGCACGCCACCCACACCGGCAATGATGCCGTCGACCAGCAGGCTTTTCAGGATGCCATCGGGCAGCACACCGGCTACCACTGTGGCCAGCGCAGTGACGCCCACATCAATCAGGTCCATGAATGGCGCGGCCCAGGAAAACACCGCCTGGAAAATCATGAACAGGATGGCGGCCAGAATGATCAGGCCCGCCACCGGGTGCAGCAGCACACGGTCAATGCTGTCGTCACGCTCATCGGTACGACGCGGCATTACCACGGCGTCACTGATGAGGGCGCGCACTTCAGCATGCAGGTCGCTGTGGTTGTTAAGGATGGAAGGTACCGCCGGCAACTCGCCATCAAGTTGCTGCAACAGCGCCGCCGCACCACCGCGCTTGACCGCCACGGTCTCCACCACCGGAATGCCAAGGCGCTCCGACAGCTTTTGCACATTGATTTCGATACCACGACGACGCGCATCATCCATCATGTTCAGCGCCAGCAGCATCGGCTTGCCCAGCCGGCGCACTTCCAGCACAAAACGCAGGTGCAGGCGCAGGTTGGTGGCATCCGCCACGCACACCAGCAGATCGGGGGCGGCCTCGCCGGGCTGCTCGCCCAGACACACGGCACGGGTGATGGCCTCGTCCGGGCTGGTGGCATCCAGCGAATAGGCACCGGGCAAATCCAGTACCTGCAAGGTGCGGCCAGAGGGCAGCGTGAGGCGGCCTTCCTTACGCTCGACGGTAACGCCGGCGTAGTTGGCCACTTTCTGGCGGGCACCGGTCAGCAGGTTGAACAGCGAGGTTTTACCGCAGTTGGGGTTGCCCACCAGAGCAATTCGCTGCAGCGTGACGGCGGTCATCATGCCGGCACCTCCAGTCGCACCCGTGCGGCCTCGGAACGGCGCAGGGCAAAGCGGGTGAAGCCTACCTGCACCAGCAGGGGATCGGCCCCGATGGGCCCCGTTGCAATCAGGCGCACGGTCTCGCCCGGCACAAAGCCGAGGTCGGCCAGACGGCGGGCGATGGGGTCATCGGCACTGACAGCCTCGACGGTACGCACCGTACCGACAACAAAACGGGGCAGATCGGATAGTTTCACGGCAGTAATGCAAGCCATAGAAGAGATGAGAACCATTCTCAACTCTTGAACAGCCACTGTCAAACGGTCACAGGGTGGATATTGCTGCTGAATTGTTGTGAAAATTGACGGGCGTCAGCCCGCCAAACGAGATTTCCGGTAGCCATGGCGGGCAATCCATGCCTGCCGGAAACCCTGTCACACCAATCGGCTTACCGGGAGGCGACCGACGCCACCTGCTTGCCGCCCTGATACGTGTCGGCCTCGTCACCGATCACCCAGACACCCAGCAGGCGATGCACCACTCCGCCCGGCTTGAGTACGGTGAACCACAGCAGGGCCAGGGCCAGCGGCAGGCCGATCAGGTAGCTCAGCACGTGCATGCCGGTGTTGGCCGGGATGTGGCCCAGACCGCGCGCCACGTGATTGCCCACGCCCAGCGCCGCCCCCACATAATTCACCACAACGGCCGAGAAGATGGCCGCGCCCAGGGCAATCACAAAGACCGCCAGCAGATAAGTCCCCAGCATGCGCATGCCAAAACCCGTGCTGCGCACCGACAGGTCCGGACGCCCGCCATGCCGGCCCTCGGCACGCAGGCCCTCGGTGTACCACAGGAACATCAACAGCCCGAACGGCGGCAGCAGGTAGACGCCATCCAGATACAGGGTGAACGCCACGCCCGAGGTTAGAAACGCCAGCACCGCCGGAAAGAAGCCGGCCAGCGTGGTGGCGCCACTCACACCCGGCGTCCACACCGGCGAGCCGGCCACCATGTCACGGTCGTAGAAAAAGCGGTCAAAACCCAGACCGTCCCAGCCATACACAAGAATGAAGAACATGCCGAAGTAACCCAGCATCCAGTTCAGGTTGGCCAGATAGATCCTGTTCTGGCGCAGCAGCAGCACGCCCACCCAGAAGCCCAGGATGCCCTGCGTGATGTTGGTCAGGCCAAAGCCCAGAATGAGAAACTCGTTCATGCTGGCCAGACTGTCCGCCGCCTGCATGGTCTCCCACGAGGGGTGCCGTATCAGCAGCAGCATGCCCGTGGGTGCCCAACACAGCGCCAGAAACAGCACCGTCCAGACAAAGTATTTGCTCTCGAACGGCTTGTCCCGCTTTACCAGTTGCCGGCCGGCTCCCAGCGCCAGACTGGCGCCAAAGCCATAGGCCCAGAACACATCGACTTCAACCATCATCCTTCTCCCGGATCATTGGGGCAGCACACGCCTAATAACGGAATGACACATCATTCCGTTTATTCGCTTTAAAAAAACCACCTGCTGGCAGGGGCTTGTCCGGACTATCAGTGGTGACTCCGGGTCATGGATTGGCCCGTTTGCCAGGCACTCACGGCAAATGGGCCAATCCGGCCATGCCGTAACCGGCACAATTCAGGGCTAGAATTGACCGACAACTCCCGTAGCCCGAAGGACTGGTCTGATGACTGCTGCCATGAACATGCCCACCCCCGAAAGTGTCGTGACCCAGTTTCTGCACGCACTCGAAACCAAGGATCACGACACCGTTGCGGACTTGCTGGCGCCCGACCTGCAGTACACCAATGTGTCGCTGCCCACCCTTCGTGGTGGCGAGAAGGTGGCACGGCTGCTGAAGATGGCCCTGCGCAAGGGGACGGGCTTCAAGGTGTACATGCAGCACATCGCTACCAGTGGCGACATCGTCATGACCGAGCGCATTGATACGATTGAACTGGGCGCCCTGCACATCAATTTCTGGGTATGCGGAACCTTTCGTGTGCAAGACGGCAAGGTGGTGTTGTGGCGGGATTATTTCGACTGGTGGGATATCAGCAAGGGCACTGTGCGCGGCATGGCGGGGATCGTGTTGCCGTCGTTACGGGTACCCAAGGGTAACTTCACACCCCGCCACAACTGATGCGATGATGCTTGTCCGGGATTTTCAGTCCTGAACACGGAAGGAGGGCGCATCATGGATACATCCGGGAAAATTCTGGTGGTGGAAAGCGAGCAGACGACGGCGCAAGCGTTACAGGCCGCACTGCAACTGCAAGGCTGGGAGCCCCTTCTGGCACCAGACGCCACCACGGCACTGGCCAGCGCCCGCAAATCGTTGCTGACGGCAGTAGTGCTCAGCACGCAGCTCCCTTCGGGTGGCACCATGATTACGCTGAAGCGCCTGCGCGCCGTGCCGGCCACGGCAGCAACGCCTGTCATCCTGATCGGCCCCGCAACGCCAGAACAGCTGCAGGAATTCCTGGTCGCAGGCGCGCAAACGCATCTGGCAGCGCCAGTCGATGGTAACGCCCTCTGCAACGCCCTCCGCCACCATCTTGAAGCACCACCCATGATCACAGAGGCACCCGCTGCCATCGTGAGCGATCCCATGCGCATGGCGGCGCTGCGCGCATCAGGATTACTCGATACGCCTCCCGAGGCGTCGTTTGATCGTGTTACGCGACTGGTGACCGCATTGCTGGCGGTGCCGACAGCACTCTTCAGCCTGGTGGACACACGTCGGCAGTTCTTCAAGAGCCAGGTGGGCCTGCCCGAGCCATGGGCCTCGCAGCGCGAGACACCGCTTTCGCACTCTTTCTGCC
>JBASJP010000277.1:0-2244 GCA_049655345.1 Moraxellaceae bacterium | reverse complement strand
ATGAATGTATGGAATGACCACATCCATGCAGGACTGCATGAGACCGACCGGGCCGCCGGAAAGTACGACGCGCTCGTAGTCCAGACCCGACATCAGGACTTTTACGCCTTCATTGAGCTTGCCAAGGATGTTTTCTTCCGGCACTTCGCAATCCTGGAATACCAGTTCACAGGTGTTGGAGCCGCGCATGCCCAGTTTGTCCAGCTTCTGGGTCTGTGTGAAACCCTTGAAGTCGCGCTCGACAATAAACGCGGTCATGCCGCGAGGGCCGGCGTTGATGTCGGTCTTTGCGTAGATCACATAAGTGTTGGCATCAGGGCCGTTGGTAATCCACATCTTGTTGCCGTTAAGCACATAACGGTCGCCTTTCTTGTCGGCACGCAACTTCATGCTGACAACATCAGAGCCGGCGTTCGGCTCGCTCATGGCCAATGCGCCAATGTGCTCGCCACTGACCAGCTTGGGCAGATATTTCGCACGCTGGGCATTGTTGCCATTCTTGAAGATCTGGTTGACGCAGAGATTGGAGTGGGCACCGTAGGAAAGACCAACCGATGCGGAAGCGCGCGAGATTTCTTCGAGGCAGATGGCATGGGCCAGATAGCCCATGTCGCTGCCACCGTACTCCTCACTGACGGTCATGCCGAGCACCCCGAGGTCACCGAACTTGCGCCAGAGATCCATGGGGAACTCGTTCTGACGGTCGATGTCAGCGGCGCGCGGGGCGATTTCCTTGCGGGAAAACTGCTCTACGGTGTCACGCAGGGCGTTGATGGTTTCGCCCAGGCCGAAATTCATGCCGGTGTAACTCATGGTGTGTCCTCTGTGGAAGGTTCGGAAGATGGTTTGCCCGCGATGGCATTCCTGATTCGGGTTTCTGCCGCATCAAGTTCTATCTGCATCACCTGAATGTCATGAAGTTGCTGCTCCAGGGCAGTACGTTTCTCGCTCAGCTTGTCCAGCATGAGTAACAGCTGTGCCTTGTTACCGCTGGCGGGGTCATAAAGCTCAAAAAGCTCCCGGCTGTCCGCCAGTGAAAACCCCAGCCGCTTGCCGCGAAGGATCAACTTTAGCAGTACCCGGTCCCGGGCCGAGTAGATACGGGCCTGGCCACGGCGTTCGGGGCTAAGCAGCCCCTCATCCTCGTAGAACCGGATGGTACGGGTGGTCACGTCGAACTCTTTGGCCAGGTCGGAAATAGTGTATGTGACGCTCATGTTGGCTCCGGTCTCTGTTCCGGATTATTGCTTACCTTTACGTTAACGTAAAGTATGGCCCCTTACGTACCCGGTGAGTTGGCTGGATTGTCAGCCAATTGCGAAGTGGTAGTAGTGTTGTGAAGGCGGGTCTGGGCGCATAATTGCCCGTTCATGTAATACGGGGAGTTGAGATGACAGGTAAAACAGCGATCCTGATCGGTGCTACCGGGCTGGTTGGCGGGCATTGCCTGCGCAATCTGCTGTCCTCTCCAGTCTATGACAAGGTCATTGCCGTCAGTCGGCGCCCCCTCAAGCTGCGTCATGAAAAGCTCCAGACCATAGAGACAAGCTTTGACCGTCTGGGTGAGGTACTGGCAGAGATAAAAGCGGATGATGCCTTTTGCTGCCTGGGGACCACCATTCGTCAGGCAGGCACCAAGGCCGAGTTTCACAAGGTGGACTATGGCTATGCCTACGAGTTTGCCCACCGCATGCATGCCAACGGGACGAGCCACTTCCTGCTGGTATCTGCCCTGGGGGCAAAGGCGGGCTCTCCGGTTTTCTATAACCGGGTCAAAGGGATGCTGGAGAATGACATTCGCGCCATGGGATTCCCTTGTTTGACCATCTTCCAGCCGTCATTCCTGATTGGTGAGCGCGCCGAAGCCAGAAAAGGCGAGGCGCTGGGCATTCGTTTCACCAGTCTCATTGCACCATTCCTGCGGGGGCCTCTCAGTGCGGCACATCCTGTGCATGTGGCTGACCTGGCTGCCGCCATGGTTGCCGCCGCTTCGCAAGTGGATGCCAGGAGGGGTACGCGCATCTGTCGTTACAACGATATTCAGGCATTGCTAGCCTGAATTCATTCTGATCCATCAATCCTCAAAGGAGTTGCCATGAGTTTTGTGACCTGTGACCTGTGTGATGATCACCCTGAAGATGTTCACGTGTGTGAGCCAATGTTTGGCAGTTTTGGGGGACGTGAAACCTTTGGCGGTGAAATCGTCACAGTGAAGTGCCATGAGGACAATTCACGGGTCAAGGA
>JBASJP010000276.1:0-6043 GCA_049655345.1 Moraxellaceae bacterium | reverse complement strand
CTCTCAGGTTGCGTGTTTGGCGACTATGCTAAATGCACTAGTGGTTCCCGTCGGCACTTTCATGCCTGCCAGGAACCCAGATTACCTAGCATCCAACTAATCGGCGCGGAAATATTAGCATCGGGATTGGGCGAATGCATCACTTTTGTTCGACAGTTGTCAAAAAAATGCAGTCTCCCGGTCTTTTTGTTTGCAGGCTGCAATCCCTTGGGGGGCAAGGGATTGCAGCCTGCTGTGGGGCGGCGATGGGCTTGCTGGTCATTGCTCCCTAGCGACTGTGCTCCGGATCGGCAAAAACAGCACCTGAGACCCCTTTTTTATACTGGCGGGCGCGATGCAGGGCGGCATTTATGCTGATCAGCACCTGATCCATGGCGATTGGCCGGTTGGGGACTACCGCCATGCCGATATGGACATAGGCGCCAATCTCCTTCTGCCGTGCCCAGTTGTTAAAGCTCTGCTGCAGGTCAAAGGCAATGGTCTCGGCATCATTGGTGGTGGTGTCAACCAGCAGGAAGGCAAACTCGTTGCCGCCGTAGTGGACAGCAATATCACTGGATCGAAGACGCTGGTCAACAATGCTTGCAAACTGCTTCAACAGGTATTGATTGATGGTTTTTGCCGGTTTTTTGCCTTTATGACTGGTTACTTCGATATCGGCATACATGACCACCATGGGGGTCATGTTGCGTTGGTGATAGGGCAGGAGGTATTTGGCGGATTCATAGAAGGTCCAGCGGTTACCCAGGCCTGTCAGGGGGTCGGTTTCGGTAACCCGGGCAGCTCGCTTGTGCATGCGCTCTAGGTGCAGGGAGGCAATCAGGGTGGCTGCTGCCGTGGCGATGATCAGTATGGCCAAGCTGAAAAAGGCGAGGTCATAGGGCTGGTTTACCAGTGACTGGCGGATGGCCAGGATGGCAAGAGTTGCCACAACAGTGGTTACAAGGACGGCCATGAAGGGTTTTTGCCGGTGTTGCGATACAGCCAACACCAGTGCAGTCACGACGAGAGCCAGTGTGGGTGGTTGCAGTCCCGGGTCATTAAGGACAACAAAAAGAGCACCTGCGACATCAACAAGGGTGATGCCGTTCTGCACCAAGGGAGGTGCGCGGTTAAGTATTGTCGTGAGGCCAAGAAGGCTTTGTGCGGCTATATAAACAATCACCCCGATCAGGAATACAAGGTAGGTCACCAGATTCAAGCGGGCGGGTACGAAATAAGCGTAAGCAAGCACCAGAAGTGCCAGGGTGATGCGCAGTGCCAGTTGTGCCCGTGGCTGATGCGGCTCCAGGAACTGGCTTGAGGCGAAGGGGGAGATATTGTCAGACAGCGGGGCACTCATGAATGTTCCGTGAAATTTGCATATTGTTGATGGTCATGGCTGAGAAGGGGAGCCTTGGCCTGCGATGCTAATGGATCAATCCTAGCAATGGCCTTGTGAAATGAGAAGGCAAGCCACTCGCAATTGGCCGGTTTCTCTGTGATTCTTGTTGGCAGGCGGGGGTGGTCCTGATGCCGGGTCTAAAATTCGTCAGACAGATGGTTTGATGGCAGGGATATGGCTGCCCTGATGGCAGTAGTAAAGACAGATGATCATTCCCCGTGTGGCCATGAAGGGCCAATGGAAGCAGGATGGTGCTCATGACAAGGGATGTGGCAGGCGGTTCGGGAGACGCCAATGTGCTTGCGCAAGCAATATTGGGGCTGTTTGTTCTCTTTTTGCTGTTTTCCCCTCTGAGGGCGTCGGCTGTTCAGGTTCAGTCAGCGGTTATTCGTCTGGATCCGCAACATGAGATGCTTTCATTGGGAGATCACCTGTATTGGTGGCGCGATGCTGATGGCAAGCAGACCTATCATGACGTACAAAAACACCCTGAATGGTTTCTGGCGCCCAAGGCGTATCCCAACTGGGGGTTTGATCCCGAGTCGGTCTATTGGTTCCGGCTGACCTTTGAGAATACATCAGACAGCCCCGGCTCCAGGATACTAAATATCGATTTTCCAGTTCTGGATCATGTGCACGTATATGCGCCTGACGGGAATGGGGGTGTCCGGCGCATGGTGACAGGGGATACGGAGGCTTGGGATGAACGGCCTTTGCCAGTGAGGCAGTTGGCCATCCCGTTGTCCGTACCACCAGGCCAGAGCGAGGTATTCCTGCGGATTAACTCATCCAGCAATCTGCTATTGCCTGCCAGGTTGTATCTTCCGGAGGCCTTCTGGATTGATGCTGGACGCATGCAAATGCGGGATGGCATGTTCTATGGCGCAATGCTGGTTCTGCTGGCCTATAATTTTTTCCTTTTCTTTACTGCCCGTGAAAAAGTCTTTCTTTTTTATGTTATGGCATTGATTCCAACGATTGGATATCTGCTTTGTATTGATGGCCTTGTTTTCTCAATTTTTCCTTTTCCGGGCTTGATCCAGAACCTTGTTCTTTCGGTATTTATTGGTTTTGCAGCCATTTTTTATTTGCTGTTTTCGCTGTATTACCTGGAAATTCCACGAAAAAGCACTTGGTACAGGCTTTCATTGGTTTTTATGATTTTCGGGCTTTCTCTTGTTGCCGGGTTGCCATGGATGGGGCCGACATATGGTGCGATTGCCATGCTTGTCAGTGGTATTGTCGGCAGTATCTATATTCTCGTCATGGCAGTGGCTGCAATTTCGCGCGAGCGAGAGGTTGCCATATATTTTGTACTGGGATGGGTTTTGTTTCTGGGTAGTGCCATTGCAACAGCGCTGTCTGTAATGGCTGTCATACCTTTTTATGAATATTTTGTGACGGGAATTAAAGTAGGGTTGTTGTTGACTGTGGTGCTTCTTTCTTTTGGTCTTGGCTTGCATTTGCGCAGACTGAAGAAAATGGATGCAAGCAGCAGGGAGGCAGCTCTTTTGTCGAGTGCACAAAGCCAGGCAAAAAGCCAGTTTCTGGCCATGATGAGCCACGAGATTCGTACGCCGATGAATGGTGTTCTGGGGATGACAGAGCTCCTCAAGACAACAGGGCTCAATCATGAGCAGTCACGAATTCTTGCTACCATGGAGTCATCCGGAAATGCATTGCTGGATGTTATTAATGATGTGCTTGATCATGCAAAGATAGAAGCTGGTCACATGAGTCTTGAGTTGGCACCATTACAGTTGGACAAGCTTGTTGAGGACTCGCTTTCACTATTCAAGGCGCGCATTTACAAGCAAAACCTGTCGGTGTTGTGCTCGGTGGTTCCGGATGTACCAACAGAAGTTGTCGGGGATGTGGTGCGATTGCGGCAGATTCTGGTGAATCTGCTATCAAATGCACTGAAGTTCACCCAGTACGGACGGATTGAATTACGGATTGAGACTTTTGGTCGAGGCAGGGATATAGGTCTCCGGTTCATGGTCAGTGATACCGGTATTGGTATTCCTGAAAACCGGCTGCCATATATATTCGATAGTTTTGTTCAGGCGGATGTATCTACATCAAGAAACTATGGGGGAACAGGACTGGGCCTCAGCATCAGTCGCGACCTGTGCCGTTTGATGGGGGGAGACCTTACCGCCAAAAGCGAGTCAGGCCGGGGTTCGGTATTTACCGCAACAGTTTATGTACAGTCAGTGCCTGGTTCTGTAACCCGCATGAGCTGGCCTGACCATCTGCCAATCGTTCGCTTGTTGCTTGTGGATGAGGATTCCCATTTTTGCTCTGTTATGGAGAGTGAGGCTTCGTCAAAAGGCTTGATCGTTGAAAGTGTACAGTCAGGGGAGTTGGCAATGATCCGGCTTCGCGAAATGGCTCAGGTTGGCCGTCCCTTTGATTTGCTGGTGACCGCACTGCAGTTGCCCGACATGAACGGATTGAGTTTGCATGAGCGTGTGACGCATGATCCTTTGCTGCAAAATGTAAAGACCTTGTTGTATGCCCTGCCTCAGTTGCAGCCAAGCCCTGGCGTTCTTGTTCATGCTGGTGTGGCCCATGCATTTGAACGGCCATTGATGGCCACAGACTTGCGCAAGGCGGTGTTGTCCGTCATAGACAGGCAGCCTGCAGAAACGACTCCAGTCCGCGATATGCTTCCACAATATCCCTCGCTGAGGGTTCTTGTGGCGGAAGACAATCATACCAACCAGTTGGTGATCATTGGTTTGCTGCGCCGCTTTGGCATCAGTCCGGAGCTTGCTGAAAATGGTGAGCAGGCACTGGCTATGTTTCGTCGGGCTCGTCAACCCTTTGATCTGGTCTTGCTGGACTGTGAAATGCCTGTAATGGACGGGTATTCGGCTGCACGTGAAATGCGTTTGCTGGAGTCGGTGGAAGGCAAGGTGCGTGTGCCATTGATTGCGGTCAGTGCGCATGTCACACAGCATCACGTTGATAATTGCTATGCGGCGGGAATGGATGATCACCTGCCAAAGCCGGTGAGCCTGCGCATGCTGTCAGAGAAGCTTGCGCGCTGGGCACCAGACTCATCGGTGTCATTATCCGCATGATGATTGTCAGAGGGTCCTTTATTTCTTGGAGATACAGACACATTGAATGCTCCTGATGTTAATGCGCCTTTGAGGGATGATGTTCGCCTTTTGGGAAAAATGCTGGGGGATGCCCTGCGCCAGCAGGTTGGCCAGGACGTTTTTGACAAGGTTGAGAGAATCCGTGTCCTTGGCAAACAGGCACGTGATGGTAATGCCGAGTCCAGGTCGGAGCTTTCAAGCTTGTTGTCGGGCCTCCATGATGATGAGCTGTTGCCGATTGTTCGTGCTTTCACCCAGTTCCTGAATCTGGCCAATATTGCCGAGCAGTATCATCGCGTTCGCCGCCGTCGGGCCCATCAGTGGCGCGCAGATGAGCCTCCGCAGCCCGGCTCGGTCCGTGCTCTTTTTGTGCGCCTGGCCGCCAAGGGCCGCTCACCGCAGGAAATCCTGCAGGCAGTAAAGTCGCTGGATATCGAGCTTGTATTGACGGCGCACCCAACCGAGGTGAGCCGGCGTACCCTCATTCGGAAGTACGACGACATTGCTGACTCGCTGGAGCGGCTTGATCATGGCTCGCTGACGCCGGTTGAGCGTGCTGATGAGCTTTCAACGTTGCGTCGGCACATCATTGCTGCATGGCATACTGATGAAATCCGCAAAACCCGGCCGACTCCGGTTGACGAGGCCAAGTGGGGATTTACGGCAATTGAACAGACGCTGTGGAAGGCAGTGCCACAGTTCCTGCGCGAGTTTGATGCAGCCCTTCTTGAATACACCGGTGAGCATTTGCCTCTGGATATGTCGCCTGTGCGCTTTGCCTCGTGGATGGGCGGGGACCGGGACGGCAATCCGAATGTGACGCATCACGTAACGCGTGAGGTTGTGTTGCTGGCACGCTGGATGGCCGCTGATCTCTTCTGGCGTGATATTGAGGAATTGCGTGCCGAGCTTTCCATGAGTGATTGCAGTCCTGCCTTGCGTGCGGCGGTTGGCCAGGATTGCAGTGAGCCGTATCGGGAGCTTTTGCGTGAGGTGAGGCGTCGTCTGGCCGCTACACGTGATTGGCTTGATGCCGAGTTGCGGCATGAGCCGTCCGATGCGCAGGACGTTTACCGGCATTCCTCCGAGCTGTTTGAGCCATTGATGCTCTGTCACCAGTCCTTGCTGGATTGTGGTCTGGAGGACGTCGCGAATGGCAGTTTGCTGGATGTGATTCGGCGTGTTGCCTGCTTTGGGGTGGAATTGCTCAAGCTTGATATCCGTCAGGAGTCGACACGTCATACGGATGTTCTGACCGCAATAACGCAGTTTCTCGGCATGGGCGCCTATGCGGACTGGGATGAGTCTGCAAGGCAGGCATTTCTGCTGGCCGAACTGCAGAATCCAAGGCCCTTGCTGCCTGAGCATCCTCACCTGATTCCGGATCATCCGCTGAACACTCCGGAGGTGCAGGAGGTCCTGGCGACCTTTCGTGAGCTGGCGCGTCAGCCATCGGACTCATTGGGTGCGTATGTCATATCGATGGCAGAGCGGCCCAGTGACGTTCTGGCGGTGATGTTGCTGCAGCAAAGGCAGAGGTGCCTCGTCC